>CACJXB010000016.1:0-23776 GCA_902597265.1 uncultured Pelagibacteraceae bacterium
AAAGCAATTACATTGTCATGATTTTGAGTAGCATATGAAAGAGCAGGATTATGTTCTATCCTAAAATCTTCTCTTATCCATGTAATTGCATTTTTTGTCATTGAAAATTTATTTTCTACCTTTAGATAGCAGTTGTTTGTAAAGTTTTACATCTGCATTTCCTTCGCATCCTATTACTAAAATATTTGAATTTTTGTTAAGATTGAGGAGTTTTTTTGCTTTATTACTGTTGCATATTCCAATCAAAGCAATAACTCCTGGAGCAGCACATTCACCACCTATGATAGAAGTTTTACTAAATTTTTTATCTTTTAGTCCAGCTACAGTTTTAGCTATATTTTTATCAGAAATTGAAACACAACAATTAGATGTTTTTTTAAGCACTTGCCATGGAACAAGAGACATTTCATTGCATGACATTCCTCCCATAATACTTTCTTTTTTAATTTTAATTTTTTTTAACTTGTTACCCTTTATACTTTGAAGCACACAATCTGCTCTATCTGGTTCAACTATGATTATTTTGGGTACTCTTTTGAAATATTTTGCCACACCAGAGACCACACCAGCCGCTAAACCCCCAACACCAGCTTGAAGAAATATATGAGTTATAAATTGATTAGTTTGTTTAGAAATTTCTTTTATCATAATTGAATATCCTGCCATGGTTAGTTGAGGTATATATTTATAATTTTTTGTTGAAACGTCTTGAACAATTTTCCAATCATTTTTTTTTGATAATTTTTGACATTTTTTTAGAGAGTCTTCATAATTTCCTTTAACTCTTATTACCTCAGCACCAAATTTTTTTATTTCACTTACTCTAGTTTCACTTACAAATTGACTAACAAAAATTTTACATCTTAATTTTAATCTTTGTGCTCCCCATGCAACTGACCTTCCATGATTACCAGCTGTTGCTGAAGAGATAGTAATATTTTTTTTCCCTTTAGATATTTTTTCTACAGCGTAAGCACCGCCCAAAGCCTTAAAAGATTTTAAATGAAATCTTTTTGACTCATCTTTGTAAAAAATATTATTAAGTTTTAAATTTTTTTTTAATTTATTTAGTTTGAGTAACGGGGTAACTTTATAATTTTTCCAATTTGAAATTGTTTTATAAGCATCTGTAAGCATAATTGATGGGACATATTTTAAAACATAGTTTCTTTTAAATTTAAAATTTTTGTTGATTAAAAATTTTGAAAATTTCCAATTCTTAATCTTTTTTGAATAATTCACTTTAGCAGTCTAAAGTATTTTTACTTTCCCATTCAGTGATGGGTTTTGATTTATCAAATTTTTCTTTATTATTAAATTCTTTGATTTCTAAATTTTTAAGTCTTATAAAACTATTTACAACATTTTTTCCAAATCTTTTATTCATCTCTTTGTTATTTTCTAATTGCTCTAATGATTGTTTTAACTCATTAGGAAGTTTTGGTAGTTTAGGATATTTTTTATAGTCAGTGTACATATTGCAATTAAGAGGTTTACCCGGATTAATTTTGTTTTTTAAACCATGCAAGCCTGCAGCCAAAACTCCAGCTTGTAGTAAATATGGATTAGCAGATCCATCCATTAATCTTAATTCAAATCTTCCAGGATCTGGTATTCTTATCATATGAGTTCTGTTATTTCCGGTATATGAAATACTACTTGGAGACCATGATGCTCCTGATTTTGTTGGTGGAGCATTTATTCTCCTATAACTATTTATAGTTGGATTGAAAAAAGCAGATAATGAGGAAGCATTCTTAATCAAACCTCCTAAAAAATTATATGCCGTCTTACTTAAACCAAGTTTGTCTTTTTTATCAAAAAATTTATTCTTTTTACCTTGCCAAACGGAAATGTGTGCATGACAACCATTACCTGTTAAATTGTGAAATGGTTTAGGCATAAAAGTAGCTCTCAATCCATGTTTCTCAGAAATTGTTTTTACCATATACTTAAAGAAGGTATGTCTATCAGCTGTTGTTAAACAATCAGAATAATCCCAATTCATTTCAAATTGGCCATTAGCATCTTCGTGATCATTTTGATAGGGACCCCATCCCATTTCTATCATACAATCACAAATTTCTTTTATTAGTTCATACCTTCTCATTAACGCGGATTGGTCGTAGCAGGGCTTTGATTGAGTATCTCTTGGATCTGCTATGGTCTCACCGTTTGGAGAAATTAAAAAATATTCACACTCCACACCAGATTTCATTATCAAACCTTGTTTTGCAAGCTCTTTTATTTGTCTCTTAAGCATTACTCGTGGTGAGGCCTCTACTGGTTTTCCATTCATCCAAAGATCAGATGCTAACCAACCAACTTCTTTGTTCCAGGGTAATTGAATCAGACTGTCTGGATCAGGGATACCAAACATGTCAGAGTCTGCTGGTGTCATATCTAACCATGCAGCAAAACCAGCAAATCCTGCTCCGGTAACTTGCATTTCTTTTATTGCATGCATTGGAACTAATTTTGATCTTAAAACTCCAAACAGATCAACAAAACTTATTAAAAAATATTTAATTTTTTTTTGTTTAGCAATTTTAAATAAATCTTTTTTCATTAATTAGATTATAATAGTCATTTAAAAAAAGAGATAATAGTTTCTTTATAAAAAATTAGATTTACAATAATAATTATAATTACTGCTAATATTGCACCGTACTTTGCTTTTGGAAAAGCAACACCTCTCATTTTACTTGGTCTTAATTCTTCGTGATTATTTTCTTCAGACATTTTAGGATTAAGAGATTAAATGGGCGCTATTATTTTATAGCGCCCAAATTTTATATTAAATTACCACTCAGCCATATTGCTTCTATGGTCATTAGCTCCATGTCTTTTCCTCGCTAATCTTTCAAGTTCTTCACTTTCAGATTTTGAAGTTAAAACATGCCAACCAATCCATATAATGATAGCAAGTATTACTAGCAGACCTTCACTAGATCCAGCACCAGGATAAACAGCGCCTGCAACTTGATCTGCAGGTTTATTTAGGTGATCGATCCAATTTGTAACTGTAGCCATATTGTTTCTCCTTTACCTGGTTGCAGACGAAACAGCTCTTTCGTCTTTTTTAGCAGTTTCCATTATTTCATAGTCTAATCCAGCTATCTCTACTTCACGTGGGATTCTTAATTTACCCATTCCATGAAGTACTTTAGCTATGACATAACCTGGTATTAGTCCAAGAACAACAAACATTATGATTGCTCCTAAGAACATTCCTAATGGATTTATAGCTGCATAAGTTGTTCCATCCCACATAGCTCCAACACTGTATCCAGATGATGGATAACCATTTAAGACAAAACCACAAATAACTAAACCAATAAATCCTGCATAACCATGAACTGCTACTGCACCAACTGCATCATCAATTTTGAACTTACGTTCAACCCAATAATGTAGTTTGTACGATAGTACAACTCCGATCATACCTATGATCATAGATTGAATTGGATGATATAAATCATTTCCAGCTGAAGCACATATGATACCCGCTAGTCCACTAGAGTATGTCCAGAATGGATCACCTTTTGCAATCCAGTATCCAGCTAATAATCCTCCTGATAGTGACATCAAGAAGTTAAAAGTTATACCACTAAGTGTTGTAGGAGTTACATAAATGTTTGTAGCCGTCCAATAAGATATACCTTCCATGCCATATTCTGGGCCAAGATCAAATATTGGAATGTTACATGCCGCATAAAATCCCCAGAAACCAGTATAAATTAGAAATAATCCAATTGTTACAAGCCAAGGATTTCTAGGTCCAATATTTCTTGGTTCACCACTTGATGAGAATTTTCCAATCCTTGGACCTAAAACCATTAGTACACCTAAAGCAAATCCACCCGCTATCGCATGGATTACTCCTGACGCATAAGCATCATGGTATCCTAAAATTTTAAGCATCCAACCATCAAAATGCCATCCCCAAGCAGCATCAATTGTCCAGAAAACCGAGCCGATTGCTATTGCTAAAATTCCAAAAGCAAAAGTAGTTATTCTTTCGATTATTGCTCCCGAAACGATAGATGCAGCAGTCCAAGAAAATAATAAAAAAGCAGCCCAGAAAACACCATTAATGTGATCTCCAAGGTTAACTGCCATTATACTACTTGTTGCCACCTGAAATTTTGCACTAAACAAACTATCATCGGTGATTAAAGCTGTACTTTCGTTCATTATTGAAGGTGCTAATCCCGGTCCTGTTGGGAAAGCCCAGTAAATCCACCAACCAAATAAAAACCAAGTCACTGTTACCAGTGGTATCAGCATTGTATTTTTCATTAGAGTGTGTTGGTGATGTTTGTATCGAGAAGCTCCAACTTCATACATACAGAAACCGACGTGAATTAAAAACATCAGAACCACTGTTACCCAGTAGTAAAACTCTGTAAATATGGTTGTTAGAGCCGCTAACTGATCAGTCATATCCTCTCTCCATATTAGTTTTTAAAACCCTATAAAATTTATGAAGTTGTGACAAACGAAACAATTAAACAAAACCTAGTATTGACACTAAGTTTAAAAATAAAATCAACTTAAGATTGTGTGATTAAAATTTTAAATAAGCTTTTTTCAAATCGACAAGTGGATGCTTAGGAGACATTTGAAATTTAACTAATAGTTCTCTAGCGATCATATCTCTATCTTGTTGATTATTTGGCAATTTAATTGATTTTGGAATTGTTACCCAACCATTAGCATTTCTACAAAATACAGCAGGTCTACCTTCTTCATAACCCATATGAACATCTTCTAACCAGTTCAAGTCATCCCAACCCATTGCTTCAATGTATTTTTTTAAAAAAGGCGTAATTTTTTTGTAATCTGGAAGAAGATTCACGTCATATCGATAACCAATTGATTGACCAATCATTTTCTCTCTAGCTGTTTCTTTTTTCTTTCCTAATTGATGATCTTTAACAGCCAATGATTTTGTAGTTTTCTTTTTATTTTTTTTTTTAGCCATTATTTAAATCTTATGAAAGTTATCTACCCCAACTGTATAATTTGTACCTGCTAAGGGCACTTTTGCTAAAGCTGATGCTTCAGAAGTAAGCGCTGCTAAATCTTCAGGCTCTAAAGAATGTATATTTGTTTTTCCGCATGCTCTAGCTAACAACTGTGCTTCTAGAGTCATTGAATGTAAATAATTATAAACTCTTAAAGCCGCATCATCAGGATTTAATCTTGCTCTTAATTTTGGATCTTGTGTGGCAACTCCCACAGGACATCTTCCAGTATGACAGTGATAACATTCACCAGCTTTTACTCCCATTTCTTTTTCAAAATTTGCTTCTGGAATATCTTTGTTGCAGTTAAGTGCAATCATAGATCCAGTACCTATTGCAATCGCATCAGCACCTAAAGCTAAAGCTTTTGCCATGTCAGCACCATCTCTTACACCACCGGCATAAATTAAAGTTACCTTTCCAGTTTTACCAACATCGTCTAAAGCTCTTCTAGCTTCTCTTATAGCTGCGATACCAGGGATACCTGTATTCGCTGCTGCGATGTGTGGTCCAGCTCCTGTTGATCCTTCCATACCATCTAGATAAATAGAATCAGGATCACATTTTGCTGCCATACGCACATCATCATAAACTTTTGATGCACCTAATTTTAATTGAATTGGAACTTTATTTTTTGTTAATTGTCTTAACTCTTCAACTTTTAAAGCTAAATCATCTGGACCTAACCAGTCAGGATGTCTTGCAGGAGATCTTTGATCAATACCCGAAGGTAATGATCTCATTTCAGCAACTTGGTCAGTTACTTTTTGACCCATTAAGTGACCGCCCATACCAACTTTTTGCCCTTGTCCAATAAATACTTCTATACCATCAGCTAACTGTGCATGGTGTGGGTTAAATCCATATCTTGATTGAATACATTGATAAAACCATTTTTCAGAATATCTTCTTTCATCAGGTATCATCCCACCTTCACCTGAACATGTTGCGCTACCTGCCATTGTAGCACCTCTTGCCAAAGCGGTTTTTGCTTCATAGGATAGGGCTCCAAAACTCATACCAGTAATATAAACTGGAATATCCAGTTCAATTGGGTTTTCACATCTTGGTCCAATAACTGTTTTTGTCTCACATTTTTCTCTATATCCCTCAATAACAAATCTTGTAAGTGTGCCTGGTAAGAAAACTAAGTCATCAAAAGTTGGAATTTTTTTCATCAATGCCATTCCACGCATTCTATATCTACCTAATTGAGATTTTATGTGAATATCATCTATTACTTCAGGAGTGAATATTGCGTTATGACCAAGCAAACTTTTATTTCTTGATCCGTTGCTGCTTAGATGAACATCTGCTTTTCCACCAACATTTCCATTAGTTTTTAATTTACCATTTTTTTTCTTTTTCTTTTTAGGCATTAAATCGCTCCTTTTTTCTCAGTAGGCTCTAAATTATCATAGTTCCAAAGTTTTTTACCAGCTACTATTTTTTTCATTTTACTTACGTCAAAATTCTCACCAATCTCAGCAACCTTTAATTTTCTTTTTAACCAATCTTGGTCACTTTTTGTGAGTTCAGCGTCTACAGCATCACTACCATAAGAGCCAATTTCTCCACCTACGAAAATTGTCCCATCGTACATAGAGTCCCCTAAATTAATTCCAACATTGCCCAATATGATTATTCTACCTCTTTGCATCATAAAACCTGTAAAAGCACCAGCATCTCCACCAATAATGATGGTTCCGCCTTTCATATCAATACCTGTTCTAGCACCAACACTACCTTTACAAATTAAATCTCCACCTCTGATTGCTGCCCCAAAACATGATCCAGCATTTTTCTCAATCACTACTTTGCCAGCCATCAAATTTTCAGCACAAGACCAACCAACTCTTCCATTGATTCGAACTATTGGTCCGTCACATGAACCTATACCAAAGTAACCTAAGCTACCCTCAAAAATTAGATTTAGTTTATTCAAAATTCCTACTCCAATACTATGTTTACCTTGAGGATTTTTAATAACTATTGTTCCATAACCCTGACTCATCAAATTATCGATTTCTTTATTTGCTTGAGCAGCAGTCATATCCATAACATCTAAATCTGTTCTTTTATTAAAGTCAACGTCATAAGTTCCAAAATAATAAAAGTTTTCCGCTTCATCAGGATTAAAAAACTTCTGTTGAGTTCTGCCTGTTAAAACTTCAGTATGCATACCCATAGCTTGAGCTTTTGTTTTTTTTGTAACGTTTTTTAAATTTGCCATACCTTAACCTCTCCATCGAATGGATCATAAGTATCAATTTCTTGCGGTAAAATTGATCTAATTGCTATTTCCTCTGATCCCATAGCAACCAAATCATCTGACTCATACAAAACCAAAGGTTTCGCAGCCATAGTATCTTTAGCCATACCTAAAGAGTCTTTTGTTGCTACAAAGTAAGTAAACACTCCATCTAAACCAGTCAATGATTCTTTCATTCCTTCTTCAAGAGATGCGCCATCTCTCATTTTTTCTGCTAAATAAACTGCAATAAGCTCTGAGTCACACTCAGACATAAATCTCATACCTTTATTTTCTAAAGCTCTTCTATTATTCCAATAATTTGTCAGTTGACCATTATGAACAACAGAAACGTCACTAAAAGGGTATCCCCAAAAAGGATGAGCAGACTTAATATCTACACCAGACTCCGTCGCCATTCTTGCATGTCCAATTGCGTGTGTGCCTACAAGTTTGTCAAGATTGTATCTGTCACAAACCATTTTGGCATTTCCAAGATCTTTTATTACCTCTAAAGACTTACCCATTGAAAGTATTTCAACACCAGGAATACTTTCTATTTTTTGTGAAAATTCTAATAAATCTTTTTTGTTATATTCAATTTCATATCTTAATGAATACGGCAATATTCTTTCCTCTTTAACTATTTTTGCTCCCATTTCTGATAGATAGTTATCAACAATTTTTTTTCTTTCATCATAAACTGAAACATCTTCAGCTACGGAAGTACTTCCTTCGCCTACATTTTCTCCAACTTTAAATCGCATAATAAAATTTTTTCCATCAGTATCACCATACAATGCATAACCAGTAGAATCTTCTCCTCTATGTTTTAGAGCTTGCAACATACCTTGAAGTTCATGTCCTACATTTGAAGATTTTCCTCTATGAATTAATCCTGCAATTCCGCACATATATTTTCCTTTTTCTAAAATTAATTATGGCAAGCAATCAAGATAAGTATCCAGATCCCATTGTGTTGTAGCACCTAAAAATCTCTCCCACTCATCATTTTTGTACCAATGAAAAACTTTATACATTTCATCAGGCATAGCTGATTTAATAACTTCATCTTCTGACAGTCTTTCCAAAGCTTCACCTAGGCTTAAAGGAAGTTTCTTAACATCTTTTCCAGCTTTTTGAGCTTCATAAATGTTTCTAGACTCTGGATCAGCAGGTTTCATTTTATTACTTATTCCATGATCACAAGCTTTTAATAAAGCAGCTCCCAACAAATAAGGATTGTGCATAGAGTCAACTGATCTGTACTCAAATCTTCCTGGCGCAGAAACTCTTAGCCCACAAGTTCTATTTTGGTATCCCCAATCAGCATATACAGGCGCCCAAAAACCTTGGTCCCATAGTCTTCGATAAGAATTTACTGTTGATGAACCTAATGCAGTTAAAGCTGGAAGATGTTCCATGATACCAGCAATTGATTGTAAACCTATCTTACCAGGTAATTGCATATCTTTTGTATCTGGCATAAAAGTGTTTGTTCCACCTTCAACATAACCAAAAACTTCTTCAACTGCCGGTAAAGATTTGTGTCCAAGTTTATTTGTTTTAACTTTTCCACCCTTCCACAAAGACATATTAGTATGACAACCACTTGCAGAAACTCCCATAAATGGTTTTGTCATAAAGCACGCAATTAGATTATGTTCTCTTGCAACTTGCGCACAAATTTGTCTATAAGTTGATAATCTATCTGCATTTCTAAGTACGTTGTCATAAGTCCAATTTAATTCTAATTGACCTGGGGCATCTTCATGATCTCCTTGAATCATGTCTAGACCCATCGCTTTTGCATATTCTATAACTTTCATGAATACAGGTCTTAAAGACTCAAATTGATCTATATGGTAGCAAAATGGTTTTGAAAATCCTTTACCTGTTGGAGTGCCGTCTTCGTTTCTTGTAAGCCACATCATTTCAGGTTCAGTACCAACTCTTAATTCAAGACCATGTTTTTTTTCAAATTCTTCCATAAAAATTCTTAAATTTCCTCTGCAATCAGAAGTTAAATGACCACCTGGGTTGTTTCTTTCTTCTCTGTTTCTAAAGCATGTTACGAAAACTCTCCCAACTCTTTTATCCCAAGGTAATTGACAGAAAGTTTCAGGATCGGGTATACCAACTAATTCCATTGCTTCTGGTCCGTAGCCAATATAGTTATTATGACGATCTAAAAATAAATTAGCTGTTGCTCCATATACTAATTGAAATCCTTTTTCAGCTGTTCTTTCCCAATGATCAGCAGGTATACCTTTACCAACAACTCTTCCTGTTACAGAAATAAATTGATAGTAAATATAAGTTATTCCTAACTCATTAATTTTTTCTCTTACTTTTTTTACTTGTTTATCTCTACCCGGTCGGTTTACGTGTTTTTCTAGATCCGTCATTTTTCCCTCAATGAATTATATTTTTTCAAGCGTAGCTGAAAAATTTATTAGTGTCTAGGCTAAGAGTTTAGCTCCAAGGAAACGGACTGTTCGATGTAGGGTGAAGTTCTCCCTTCTCGTAACGGTTGAATCTAAATGGTTTTAATAAATCACTTTCAGTACCAAGAATTTCTTTCGCAACAAGTTCTCCAACACCAATCATTTTATATCCGTGATTAGCATCAGCGATCATATAAACATTTTCAAAAAATCTATCGAATATTGGAAAAGAGTCTGGTGTCATACATCCAAGTCCTCCTGAAGGACCTTTTCTATATAAATCAGATTTTCCCTCAAATCTTTTTTGGCAATGTGCTAACGCTGAACACCACATTTCACTAAATGCATCTGTAGTTTGATACTCTGGAGACTCTATTCCGTATGGATCAACATTCACTTTATCAAAATGTTTTTTTACAATGTAAGGAGATGTTCCACCTTGAACACCAAGACCTTCAATATCTGGTTTATAATAAATTCCCCAAATTTTATCTGTAATTAATTTTTTTGTCTTATCAGAGTATAAAGGAGCTGTTGAGTCAACATGAACTACAGGGGGTTGTTTTCCATCATTTGTTTTTAAAAAATCAGGTTCAACTCCAATCACACCCTCTTGTAACATCCAGTATGTCCACATATCAGTAACATGCATTTTTCCGTCTTTGCCTTTTATATTTGCAGTTTTAGGTAATTCTAACATGTTCCAGAAATCTCTTGCCCATGGACCAGCACCAATGACCACTTGCTCACAATCAATTGTTCCTTTATCAGTTTCTACTCCAGTTACCGCTTTACTATTACTTCCTCTTTTAAAGCCTGTAACTTTTACACCTTTCATAACTTGAACACCATTTGAAGTAGATTTCTTTTCAAGAGCTTTTATTGAGTCTTTGTTAAAAGCATATCCACCTTTTTTTTCATGAAGAATAGAAGTAATTCCTTGAGCTTGCCAATCATCAAAAATACCTTTCATATAATTCATGCAATCTTTTTCACCTTCTATAAAAGTAGACTCATATCCTATTGCTTTTTGTTGTTTATAAATACTTGCTACATCCTCATGCATTACTTCTGGTGAGATCTGTAAATAACCAACTGGATTGTACTTAAATGCTTTTGGATCACTTTCCCATACAGAAACTGAGTGTGCCATCAATTCTCTCATTGCTGGTTGGAAGTAATTATTTCTTACTACTCCACAAGCTATTCCACTAGCGCCTGCTGCAGTATCTTTCTTTTCTAAAACTATTATTTCACCTGGGTTTTTATAAGTTTCTGATAATTTCCATGCAGTACTTAAACCGTGAATTCCTCCACCAATTATAACTACTTTTGCTTTTGTCGGTAATGACATATCAATATCTTTATTTTTCATGCGACTTAAATATATAGTTTTTTATATATATAAAAAATATAAGTAAAAATTATAGAGCTGTTAAAAGCTTAGATTTTTTAAAGTTTCTAAATAACTGTTAAATTCACTAATGAAACTTTCACTCGGTTTTATGTGTTTTTTTCTTTGATCATTTGATGTTTTTTCAAGATAGAAAAAACCTTTTTCACAAGCTTCATTAATCATTAGTGCAGATTTTGGGCGCGAAGTTTTAAACAATTTTGTTTTAAGTTCCTCAACTGTAAGATTTTCTTTGTATTTGTAAGCATGCATTACCAATAACATCATATGATAATGTGAAGGTGATTTTCTAAAAAAATAATTACTCGAAGTATGAGATAGTTTCATCTGATCTTCCCAAAATTCTAGTAAATCTTTTGTAGTTTTAAGCATTAAGATCTTACTCTTGTCTTTTTAGGATCAAAGTGTGGAAAGGCGACAACTTTTGCAGAAATTCTTTTCTGATGACCGTCAATTTTACCAACTTCAACTTCAGTACCTGGTTCTGAATATTTTAAATCAATTCTACATAAAGCTATATTCTTGTTGAGCGTCGTCGATAAACAGCCGCTTGTTATAACTCCCACTTGCGATCTTCCAACATGAACACAATCTCCGTGTCCTGAAGCTTCTTTACCTATAAGTTCCAAACCAACAAGTTTTTTTTGGGGATTTGCTTTTCTTTCTTTTAAAACACTTTTACCAACAAAATCCTCTTCTTTAGTTTTTAGTGGTACTGTAAAACCTACCCCTGACTCAAAAGGATCTTGTTGACCGTCAAATTCATTTCCAAATAGGATCAATCCTGCTTCAATTCTTAATTTATCTAAAGCAGCAAATCCTGCAGGAGTCAAACCATTTTCTTTTCCAGCTTCCATAAGTTTATCCCAAACTTCAGGCGCATGTTTCGGATGGCACCAAACTTCATATCCAAGTTCACCAGTATAACCTGTTCTAGAAACAATTAATGGAATACCTTGAAGTTCTTCAATTCTACAAATTGTAAATCTAAACCATTCTAATTCATCAATGGAGGGTTGGGTTGGAGGAGTAAAAATTAATTTTTTTAAGATCTCTCTACTTTTTGGACCTTGGATTGAAACATTGCTTATTTGATCTGTAGAATTTTTAATAGTTACTTTATAATTTTTCTTTTTTGCAAGTTCTTTTAACCATTCTCCGGCATATTCATCTCCACAAATCCATCTAAATCCAGTTTCACTTAATCTTAATAAAGTACCATCATCAAACATCATTCCATTTTCATAACACATTGCTGAATACACTACCTGACCCACAGAAAGTTTTTTTATATTTCTAGTTAGTGCAAAATTCATTAACTCCTCTGCATCTGGTCCTATAATTTCAAATTTTCTTAATGAAGATAAATCAATTAATACTGCTTTTTCTCTACAAGCATTGTATTCTTCAACAACACCATACTTCGTGTAATCATTGGGTAACCAAAAACCTCTAGCATCAATAAAGTTTCTTGTTAATTTTGAAGTTTTGTCATGAAAACCAGAGTTTCTAGTTAGTTTTTTTTCAGAGTCAGTTTTCATTCTAAAAGCAAATGATTTTGAAAATTCTTTATTTTTGTCATAAGTTCTAACAAAAATATCAGTAGGATTCCATGAATTACATGCATCGATATCACTAGGACAAGCAGTAGTTCCTATGGTCAAATCTTTGAGAGCTCTGAACATTACATAGTCACCAGGTCTTGCAAATGACTCATCTGAAATAACAGAATTTAAACCAGAGGCTGATGTATTGAAAAATAAGTTAATAGCATGCCACCCTTTTTGTTTTTGAACACCATATTTAGCCATAGAATTTGTTAAATTATCAGAACAATTTGGATGACCAAAATAACCAGCATCTTCATAATACTTTGAAGTGCAAGCTAGATTAAATGTATCATGTTTTCCAACAGTATCTCTGATTACCTCAACTAATGGTTCGTGGTCAGTGTCATAGAATTTTGAAAATAATCCTGGTCCAGGAAAAGTATTGCCCATAAAAGTCCTTGTTGTTTGCCAATCTAGACCTTTCTCAATTTTTTTATCAAGCTTTCTTGTATCAAATGCCACAAAGTCAGAGCATTGTCTTCCGGCTGGACTTATGATTTGAATATAATCACCTTCTTTAACTTGATAAGAAATTGATGTTTCTTTATCAATATTTTTTTCATAATTTGGTTCAAAAACTGGGTCAGGTATGACTGATAATTCTTTGTCATTTATAATTTTTGCTCTTTTTATAAATATTGTTAAATCACTTGAGGGATTTTGCTCACTAACTAACATATCATTTTGAGGAGCTGAAAAAATTACGTAACATTTATCTTTTGATTTAATCTTAATTTTTTCACCACTAGGTGTTTTATTATCAAATAAAACAGATGATTTTGATTTATTTATATCTAAATTTCTTTTCTTAAGTTGTAGATTTGTAACCAATGAGCTTTCATCTTTCCTTTTTAAAATATCTTTAATAAAACTTTTATTACTATTTTCTTTTTGATTAATAATCCCTAGTTCAGATTTCCCATCTTTGTTGAAACAAATTATTTCACAAATTTGATTTCCTTCATCATTTATAATTTCTATTTCATCATCAGGAAAAATTTGTAAACCAGTTAGACCACCGGCATTTACAACATGTCTTTCAACTCCAGGTGGTAGTATATTTAGTCCTGGTTCTTTAATATCTAATGTAGTTTGCGACATTTTTTAAAATCTATTATTATATTATATAAATATCTAGTAGTTGACTATCATTTTACTTAAGCACATACTAATGACACTTAATATTAAGAAAGGGGAATAAATGAAAAAAATAATAACTTTATTATCCACTTTATTAGTAGTTTTTGGTTTTAGTATCAAAAGTGCTATTGCGGATAAGAGTGGTGTTGTTAAAATTCCAACTCATAACTGGTCAAGTCAACTAGTAGGAGCAGAGGTAGTTGGAGAACTTTTAAAAATGGTAGGAGAGAAAGTGGAATACATAAACATGGACTCTCAAGCTGTTTACCAAGCTATGGCTGATGGAGATATAGATTTGGTTCATGAAATTTGGGAAGGTGCATTTGGTGCTTCTTATGAAAAGGCTAAAGCAGGTGGAGGAATTGAGGAAATTCTTACACATGACGCTGTAACTAGAGAGGACTGGTGGTATCCTGAACACGTTGAAAAATTATGTCCAGGTTTACCTGATTGGAAAGCATTAGATAAGTGCAGCGCTAAATTTGCTAGAGCAGACTCTGGTGGTAAAGGCGTATTTATTGGTGGCCCTGTTGATTGGTTAAAACATGACGCAGAAAAAGTTGAAGCTTTAGGCATGAACTTTATGGTTAAAAATGCAGGTTCAGCAGATGCAATTTGGGCTGAATTAGATGCAGGTGTAGCGCAAGGAAAAGCTGTAGTTGTGTTTAACTGGTCACCAAATTTCATCGGTGCAAAATATCCAGGTAAGTTTGTTGAGTTTCCTAAACATGATCCAAAATGTACATCGGATCCTTCATGGGGAATCAATAAAACTGCACTTTATGATTGTGGAAACCCAGCAAGTGGTTATTTAAAATTAGCAGTTAATGCTGATTTCAAAAAAAATCATCCAAAAGGGTACAAGTTGCTTAAAAAAATGAACTTTTCAGGTCCAGACATTGATAAAATGGCTAACTATAAAGATACTGATGGTTTAGAGGTATCTGCAGCTGCTCAAAAATGGTTAGATGAGCATAAATCTAAATGGAGCAACTGGATTAAGTAATTTCAAAGATCTAAATATTTAAACGAACCGGTGTAAATTTTTGCCGGTTCGTTTTTTTTTATATTGTGTTAGGTTATTTGAAAATTAAGCGATGAATAATCAAATTAAAATTTCTTGTTCAAATATATGGAAACTATATGGAGAGAATCCTGAAAAATTCTTAAAAGAAACTAGGAACAAACCTACTACAGAGCAACTTAAATTAAATAAGTATATACCAGCAGTTAGAGATGCATCAATTGATGTTAAAACTGGAGAGATATTGGTAATAATGGGACTTAGTGGATCAGGTAAATCAACTCTGTTAAGATGCATGTCTAAACTTATCCAACCGACTGATGGTAAAGTTTTTTTCGAGGGAAAAGATTTATTAAAGGCTAGTGATAAAGAATTAATTGAAATCAGAAGACATAAAATGGGTATGGTATTTCAACACTTTGCTTTACTTCCTCATAGAACTGTTTTGCAAAATGTAGCATTTCCACTAGAGGTACAAGGTATTAATCTTGTAAAAAGAGAAGATAGAGCAAAAGAAGTAATTAAATTAGTAGGTTTGGAGGGAAGAGAAAAATATTATCCAAGAGAACTATCTGGTGGTCAGCAACAAAGAGTTGGACTTGCCAGATCCTTAGCTGTAGAGCCGGACGTATGGTTTTTAGATGAACCATTCTCTGCATTAGATCCTTTGATAAGAAAAGAGATGCAAAACGAGTTTTTAAGACTTCAAAGTATGTTAAAGAAAACGATTGTTTTTATTACCCATGATTTTGACGAGGCAATTAGATTAGCAGATAGGATAGCTATAATGTATGAGGGGTTAATTGTTCAAGTAGGAACCCCTGAAGAATTGATTACAAAACCAGCCACAGATTATGTTGCAGAATTTACAAAAGATATACCAAGATCCAAATTATTAAATGCAGCAAGTGTTATGAATGAAAAAGATAAAAAACCTCATGAAAACACAGTTAATTACAATGATAAAATAGAAAAAATTGCATCAAAAGTTTTAAAGTCAGAAAGTATTTTTTCTGTAATTGACAAAAATAAAGAAATTATTGGGTCATTAAGCAAAAAGGAAATAATTAAAGCATTATTTGCTGAAGATAAAAATGAATAAGATTAAAACTTTCTTACAGGGAAAATTTTTATTTATATTTGGACCTTTTATTTTATTATGGCTATTACGTTATATTATTCCAAATTATACTATCTCATCTAAAACACCTCATTGGGCATATATCCCTCCAAAAAGTTGCTTAGGGGGATGTGGATCGATAGATGGATTTATACCTTTTGTGGATTGGACTAATGCATTAATTCAATTTCTCAGAAAGTATGAAATTTTTGGTTTATTTACTTTTAGAGATTTTACTAGAGGTGTAGCTAATTACGTTGATAAATTTTTAGATTTTACCGAAGCAGTTTTGCATAAAGGTTTCCCGGCGTATGATATGGGGCCCATACCATGGATATTTATTTTAACTATTACAATTATTCTTGGTTTTTATTTGAGAGGCTGGAGATTAGCACTATTAGGTGGAACATGTTTTGCTTATCTAATACTATTTAGTAAACGAGGAATATGGGAGTTATCCATGAAATCGTTAGCAGCTATTTCTGTTTCGGCTCCATTAGCTGCAATTATCGGGCTGTGTTTAGGTATACTGGCAGTTAAAAGAAAAAGGTTTGCAAATTTTTTATGGCCAATGTTAAACATTTTACAATCCCTTCCTCATTTTTCATACTTGATACTTGTAGTTATATTTGTGGGAATAGGAACAAAAGCTGGAGTAATTGCTACAGTAATATTTGCATTTCCTCCTATGGCAAGATTAACAATATTAGGATTACAAAATATTTCTCAAGAAATAAAAGAGGCTGGAATTATGGCTGGTTGTACAAAGTGGCAAATGTTATTTAAGGTCGAAATACCAGCAGCTAGGTCCCCAATTATGCTTGGAGTTAATCAGGTTATTATGCAATGTCTTGCAATGATTGTTATAGCAGCATTTATTGGTCAACCTGGTCTTGGTCATGATTTATTGATTCGATTACAGGGTTTAAGATTGGGTGAGGCCTTTGAAATTGGTGTTGCTGTAGTATTGATTGCGATTACTTTAGATAGATATAGTCAGGCCTTAGCATTAAAAGAGCCTGAAAGAAGAGAAGGTAATTTCTTGAAAAGATATCCATATTTATGTGCAACTTTTTTTTCAATAATAATTTGTACTGTTTTAGTGTTCACTTTCCCTTTCTTTAATGAATACCCAAAAGAATTTACTGTTTCAGCATCTGTATATTTAGATAATGGAATAAAATCATTTACCAGATCTCTATTTGTTCCATTAGGTATTTTTAGAGATTGGATGTTGATTTACTTTTTAATGCCATTAAAAGCAATATTCCAATCAATGCCATGGACAGGTGTGATTTTATTAGTTGGAGCAATTGGATGGAAACTAGGTCAATGGAGATTAGCTTTAACAGTGATGTTATTTGTATTTTTTATAGCTTCAACTGGATATTGGGTTAGAGCAATGATCACAGTCTATATGGTTTTTGCCTCATTAGTAATTTGCGCTTTGATTGGTATACCATTAGGAATTTGGGCATCTAAGAAAGAAAGCAGGACAAAGATAGTTTTAAACATTTGTGATATTTTACAAACATTTCCATCTTTTATATATTTACTTCCAGCAATAATGTTATTTCAAATAAGTGATGTTTCAGCAATATTTGCAATAGTCATATATTCCTCAATACCCATGATTAGGTACACAGTTTTTGGTTTGAGAAATGTGCCACAGCAAATTGTTGAAGCATCTATTACTTCTGGTTGTACAGAAAAACAATTACTGTGGAAAGTAAAAATGCCTTTAGCTTTTCCAGAGATAATACTTGGAGCAAATCAAACATTAATGTTTTCATTATTTATGGTTATGATTGCAGGTTTTATTGGTACAGTTGATTTATCTCAAGAAATATTCAGAGCTTTATCGTTTAGTGACGGAGGCAAAGGATTGATAATTGGTTTATGCGTTGCATTTATTGGTTTAACTGCTGACAGATTGCTAGTAGAGTGGTCAAATCAGATGAAAATAAAATTAGGATTTAATAATTAATTTAATAGATAGAAAATTTATCTATCAGTAGATTAAATTTGAGGAAAATAATTTTCTTATTTGAGTTGTTATTAGATTTATTTTTAATTAATATTTTTGTATTTACATCAATATGAAAAAAATTTTAGTTATAGGTGGTGGCTCAATGGGATCAGCTTTTACGATCCCTTGTTTAGAAAATAAAAACGACGTTATAATTACTGAGCCTTATAGCAAAAGATTTATTAAAAATTTATCTTCTCAAAAAAAATTTCATTCTGATCTTAAGATAAAATTACCAAAACAATTAGCATTTAGAAAATTTTCTAAAAATTTATTAAAAGGAAATTTTGACTTAATAGTAATAGCTTTAAGTCTTCCAGGTATTGACTTTATTGGCAAAGAATTAAAAGATTTAGAAGTTAAAACTCCAATTTTGGTTTTGACTAAAGGATTAAAATTTGAGAAAAAAAAGAATAAGATTTTAACAATTTCACAACAGCTTCAAAAAAACTATAATTTAAAAAATATTTCAGTCCTAAAAGGACCCTGTTTAGCAAAGGAATTAGCCAGAAAAAATCAAACTAGTGTAATTATAGCAAACAAGAATATTAAAATTGCAAAATCTATTGGAAGAAAAATTTCTACAAAATATTATTTAACAGAATACTCTAAAGATGTAGTTGGAGTAGAAGTGTGTTCAGCAATAAAGAATATATATTCAATGATAATTGGAGCTGGCCAAAGCCTTAATTCTTCATCAAATTTATTTCAAAAAGCAATCCTTGAAATGAGATACTTGAACAAGTATTTCAAAGGCAAAGATGAAACAATCCTAGGGCTTGCTGGGGTAGGTGACTTATATGTTAGTGCTGCAGGTGGAAGAAATAGTAAAATGGGAAGTTTTTTAGGAAAAGGATTTACATTTAAAATTGCGAAAAAAAAATTTATGCCTAATGATACTGTAGAGGGAGAACAGCTAGTAAGGGAGATTGCACCTTTTATTTTGAAAAAAATAAATAAAAAGAAAATACCCTTGATGATTAATTTAATAAAAACTATTCAAGGTAATAAAAAACTCAAAATAAAAGTTTAAAACAAACCTTCTATTTCACCTTTATCATTTAGTTTAATCGAGTCAGCTGCTGGAACTCTAGGCAAACCAGGCATAGTCATTATTTCTCCACAAACAACCACAATAAATTCCGCACCAGATGACAATCTTACTTCTCTTACTGGTAACACATGACCAGTTGGAGCACCTTTTAAATTTGGATCTGTTGAAAAACTATATTGGGTTTTTGCAATACAAACTGGAAGCTTACCATATCCTTTTTCTTCAAAATCTTTTAATTGTTGTCTAACTTTTGTATCAGCAACTACTTCACTTGCATGATAAATTTCTTGGGCAATTTTTTCAATCTTTTTGAATAAAGGCAGTTTGTCTTCGTATAAATACTTAAAAGTATCTCGATTTTCTTCGCATATCGTTACAACATTTTTTGCTAATTCTTTAGTACCTTCACTTCCATCTGACCAGTGAGTACATTTTGATGCCTTTACACCTTGAGTTTTACAAAAATCTAATAATGTTTTCATTTCCTTATCTGTATCTGTAATAAAATGATTAACAGCAATTGTAACCGGAAGTCCAAATTTTCTAGTATTATTAATATGTCTCTCTAAATTGACCAGGCCTTTTTTTAAAGCATTTACATTTTCATTTTTCAATTCATCTTTTGAAATACCACCATGCATTTTAAGTGCTCTTATGGTTGCAACAATAACAACACAATCTGGTTTGATACCTGATTTTCTACATTTTATATCTAAAAATTTTTCAGCACCAAGATCTGCTCCAAACCCAGCCTCTGTTACAACATAATCGGCTAATTTAAGTCCAGCTTTGGTAGCTATTACTGAGTTACAACCATGTGCAATATTTGCAAATGGACCACCATGAATTATTGCCGGATTATTTTCTAAAGTTTGGGTAATGTTAGGTCGAATTGCCTCTTTTAACAAAACTGTCATCGGACCTTGTGCATTTAAATCTTTTGCTAATATCGGTTTTTTGTCCCGCGTATATCCTATAGTTATATTTGCTATTCTATTTTCTAAATCTTTAAGATCTACAGCTAAACAAAAAATTGCCATAAGTTCTGAAGCAACTGTAATATCAAAACTATCTTGTCTAGGATATCCATTAGCAACACCACCAAGATCAACAATAATTGACCTTAAAGATCTGTCATTCATATCCATGACTCTTCTCCAGGAAACTCTTCTTACATCAATGTTTAGTTTATTTCCCCAATAAATATGATTGTCTATTAAAGCAGATAACAAATTATGTGCAGATGTAATTGCATGGAAATCTCCAGTAAAATGTAAGTTGATTTGTTCCATTGGAACAACTTGGGCATATCCTCCTCCAGCAGCTCCACCTTTTAAACCAAAAGATGGACCAAGACTTGGTTCACGTAAACAAACTATAGCTTTTTTTCCAATTTTATTTAATCCATCATTAAGACCTACAGAGGTTGTGGTTTTGCCTTCACCTGCAGGTGTAGGAGTAATAGCAGTTACTAAAATTAATTTTCCATCTTTTTTATTTTTTAAACCATTAATAAATTCCAAATTAATTTTTGCTATATGACGACCCATTGGACTAAAAGCTGAGCTTTCATCTGGAACATCGATTTTGGCTAAAATGTCTTTGATTGGTTGCATTTTAGCTTCTCTTGCAATCTGAATGTCTGATTTTATTTTACTCATTTAAAATCTAAAAATTGCACGATTAGTATCTCTTTTTAAAGCCTTTGGAAATATCTAAAAATTATATATAAAAAAAATAGGGACTATTTATATTCATTATTATAAAATTTATTCATGCAAAAATATTCAATATTTAGCTTAATAAAAAACGCTTTTTCTAATCATGAAAAATGGGATTTAGCCTGGAAAGATCCATCACCTAAAAAAGAGTATGATGTCGTGATTATTGGAGGGGGTGGTCATGGTCTAGCGACTGCTTATTATTTAGCAAAAGAGCATAAGATTACAAATGTTGCTGTAATTGAGAAGGGTTGGATCGGAGGAGGAAATATCGGAAGGAACACTACAATTATAAGATCGAATTTTATGTATGATGATAATGCTAGATTTAATGAGTTTGGAATGAATTTATGGAGAAACATGAGCCAAGAATTAAACTTCAACGTAATGTTTTCACCAAGAGGAATAATAAATTTAGCTCATTCAGATGCACAAATGAATGCATATGCTCGAAGAGGAAATTCAATGAGACTAAATGGGATCGATGCAGTTTTACTTAATAGGGAAGAAGTTAAAAAGATAATACCAATTGCAGATTTTTCAGATGATGTAAGATACCCAATATTTGGAGGGTTAGCTCAACCAAGTGCAGGCACAGCAAGACATGATGCAGTTGCATGGGGTTATGCTCGTCAATCCGACTCTATGGGAGTAGATATAATTCAAAATTGTGAAGTAACTGGTTTTGATGTGTCTGGTGGCAAGATTACAGGAGTAAGAACATCAAGAGGTGATATTAAAACAAAAAAAATTGGTCTTTGTGTTGCCGGTAGTACAAACGTATTAGCTGAAAAGCTCAATATGACACTTCCAATTGAAACTCATTTGCTTCAAGCTTGTGTTTCTGAACCAGTCAAACCAGTATTAGATGGAGTGGTAACTTTTGGTGCTGGACATTTTTATATAAGTCAATCTGATAAAGGTGAGATGGTTATGGGTGGAGATCTTGATGGATATAATAGTTACGCTCAAAAAGGAAATCTTCCAACCATACAACACGTATTAACAGGGGGAGTTGCATTATTTCCATTTTTAAGTCGATTAAAAATGTTAAGGACTTGGGGAGGAATTATGGATATGTCAATGGATGGCTCACCAATTATTGATAAAACTCATATAGATGGATTATATTTAAATTGCGGTTGGTGCTATGGAGGTTTCAAATCTGTCCCATCATCTGGATGGACTTTTGCTCACACAATTGCTCAAGATAGAGTTCACGAATTAAATGAGGGATTTAGTTTAAATAGATTTTCTAAAGGTTACTTGTTAGACGAGAAGGGCCTCGGAACAAAAACTTGGATTTCATAAATGTTAAATATTAGATGTCCATACTGTGGAGACAGATCCCAAAAAGAATTTGCCTACGGTGGAGATGGAACAGTTGTAAGGCCAAAATTAAATCAGGAAATATCAGATGAAAAATGGGATGAGTTTGTTTATTTAAGAAAAAGTCCCAGAGGAAAACATATAGAGTTGTGGCATCATATTGCTGGATGCAGACAATGGTTTAAAGTTGAGAGAGATACAACTACTCACGAAATTTTTAGAACTTTTAAACCAGAGGAATAATTTTGATGTCACAAAATTTTAGACTAAATACTGGCGGCTTAATCAATAGAGATAAACCTATTGAATTTAAATTTAATGGAAAAAAATATATTGGGTATGAGGGTGATACGCTGGCTTCAGCACTACTTGCCAATGGCATACATTTAATTGGAAGAAGCTTTAAATATCATCGTCCAAGAGGGTTTTTTGGTGCAGGAGTTGATGAACCAAATGCAAAAATGCAAGTTGAGATTAATGGTTGTTCAGAACCAAATATTAACGCAACTGAAATAGAACTAGTAAATGGTTTATCAGCATCTAGTCAAAATTGTTGGCCATCAGTAAATTTTGATATTGGTGCAATAAATAATTTCTTAAATCGTTTTTTTCCAGCTGGTTTTTATTACAAAACTTTCATGTGGCCTAAAAGTTTTTGGTATAGAGTTTATGAGCCTTTTATTCGAAAAGCAGCAGGGTTAGGAATTGCTTCTCTAGAAAAAGATAAAGAGAGATATGAGCATAAATATGAATATTGTGATTTATTAGTTACTGGCTCTGGACCTGCTGGTTTAGCAAGTGCTTATGCAGCTGCCAAAAACGGAGCAAAAGTAATATTAGCAGAGGATAAACCTAGATATGGAGGGACGCTTTTAACAGATGACGTTACGATAGATAATTTATCTGGAAAAGATTGGTCAGAAAAAATTATATCTGAATTAAAAGAGATGCCTAATGTTATTGTTAAAAATAGATCTCAAGTTTTTGGATACTATGATCATAATATGATGGTAATGTTTGAAAGAACAGGAGATCATTTAGAAAAAAAACCTAAGTACACACCAAGACAAAGACTTTGGTATATAAGAGCAAAAGAAGTATTGCTATCAACAGGATCTATTGAAAGACCAATTGTTTTTGGAAATAATGATACACCGGGAGTTTTTCTCTCAGCTGCTGCAAAAGAATACATGAAAGTTTATGGTGTTCTAATTGGTAAAAAACCAATTATTTTCACTAATAACGATAGTGGTTATGAAACAGCTATTGAGTTTAAAAAGAATGGTGTCAATCCAATAGTTTTAGATACTAGAGAGGATCAAAACTCTGAGTTAATTAATGAAGCCAAAGATTTAGATATTAAGATCAAGTTTTCTTATGCAGTGATAGTTGCTCATGGATATAAAAAAGTAAAATCAGCAACAATTGGGAAATTAGATAAAGATAAGATAGATTTTGAAAATACAGAACAAATAGATTGCGACTCTATTTGTGTATCTGGATTTTGGACACCAACTGTTCATTTAGCATCTCAATCAGGGAATAAACTGAAATTTAACGACTCGATAGATGCTTTTGTACCTGACAAATCAAAACAAAATGAACAT
>CACJXB010000017.1:0-18878 GCA_902597265.1 uncultured Pelagibacteraceae bacterium
GTTTATTTTAAGTAACTCAGGAGAAGCAATTATAATTAAAAATGATATATCTAAAGGTATCCTTTTAAGAGGATATAATAATAAGGATTTTTCAAAACTGAGAATAGTTAAAGATGAAAAATTTATTGGTGATAAAGATAATCTTGCAAAAAATCATATTTCGATTGGAAAAGAATTAAGTTTTATCTTAGATTTAAAAATTGGAGACAATATAACTTTATTATCTTCATCTGGCGTAGAAACTATAATTGGAAATTTGCCAAGACAACAAACTTTTAAAGTAACATCATTATATGAGAGCGGACTAATTGATTTTGATAGTAATATTGCATTTATAAATTTAAATACTTTAGAAGAATTTTTTAATCTTAACAGCAATGAAAGGAACCTAGAAATTTATTTCAAAAATCCACAAAATATAGAGAAACAAAAAAATTCTGTTCAAAAAATTTTTCCTACAGAATTTGTATATTCATGGTCAGATATGAACAAATCTTTATTCTCAGCTCTTAAAGTCGAAAGAAATGTAATGTTTATAATACTTTCTCTTATCATAATTGTTGCTGCTTTTAATATTATATCTGGTTTAACTATACTTGTTAAAAATAAAACCAGAGATATCGCAATTTTAAAATCAATTGGTGTATTAAATAAGTCCATTATAAAGATTTTTTTTCTAGTTGGATTTTTTATAGGTACAACAGCAACTATTTTTGGAATTATTTTAGGAGTAGTGTTTTCATTGTATGTAGAAAATTTACGCCAACTATTAAGTACAATCTTTAATATTTCTTTATTTCCAGAAGAAATATACTTTTTAAGTTCGATGCCTTCGGAAATAAATTTATCCTCAATTTTGATTATCTCTTTTTGCTCAATTCTGGTGACTGTAGTAGTATCAATTTTTCCTGCCTTTAGAGCTGCTAAGATAGATCCAATAAAATCCTTAAAATATGAATAGTGTAATTAAATTATCAAACATTTCAAAATCATTTTTTACTTCAAAAAAAATTAATGTTTTAAAAAAAATTAATTATAATTTTAAAAAAGGAAAAATATATTCTCTTATGGGACCCTCAGGTTCTGGAAAATCAACATTATTAAATTTACTTTCGTTAATAGACAGACCCTCTTCAGGATTTCTAAGCTTTGAAAATAAAAAGATTGATTTTAATGACTCAACTCAGAATGATTTAGTAAGAGCAAATAAAATAGGCATAATATATCAACAAGATAATTTACTTCCCGATTTTACTTCATTAGAAAATATTTATTTAGCTGGTCTTGCAGCTGGTCAAAATAAAGCATCATCAATTTTAAAAGCTAAAGCTTTATTAAAAAAAGTAGGTTTGATAAATAGATTAAATCATTATCCATCAGAATTATCTGGAGGAGAAAAACAAAGAGTATCTATTGCAAGGGCGGTAATAAATGAACCTGAAATAATACTTGCAGATGAGCCAACTGGAAGTTTGGATCATGAGACTGCAAAAGAAATATTTGATATTTTAAAAAAACAAATAAATAAAGACAGAATGATTATATTTGCAACTCATAATAGATTTTTTGCTAATAAGGCAGATTGCTTATTAGAATTGGTTAATGGTAATATAAAAATTACTAATGTCTGAGTCGAACAATCAAGGTTTTCATCATTTAAAAATACATTCTCAATATTCAATATGTGAGGGAGCTATAAAAATTGATAATCTTAAAGAGTATTCAAAAGAAAATAAAATTAAGAGTTTAGGTTTGTGTGATACCTCAAATTTATGTGGCGCACTTGAATTCGCTGAAAAAATTTCAAAAGCAGGGACACAACCAATAATTGGGACACAAATAAATTTTAAGTTTGAAGACACAATCGGTCTTCTTCCTTTATTTGCTCTTAACAAAGAGGGCTATAAAAGGATTATAGAATTATCTTCATTATCATTTTTAAAAAATAACGAACTTTTAGATCCTCATGTAAATTTTGAAGAATTATTAATAAAGGATGAGGGTGTAGCTATATTCTCGGGAACAGTTTTTGGTTTTTTTGGTACTTTATTTGAAAAAGGGAAATTTTCTGAAATAGATGATTTGTATTCTAAATTGAAATCAAAATTTCAAGATAGATTTTATATAGAAATACAACGTCATGGAGATAAAAATGAAAAAGAATTTGAAAAATTTAATTTATCAAAATCATTGAAATTAGAAATTCCGATTATTGCTACAAATGAAGTTTATTATATTGATCAAAATATGCATGAGGCCCATGATGCTCTTATCTGTATTAAAAATAAGACATATATTAACGAAAAAAACAGACTGAGATTAACAAATCAACATTACCTAAAAAGTATTTCTGAAATGAGAAGTTTATTTGAAGATATTCCAGAGGCTATTGCAAATAATATTAATTTTTCATTGAGGTGTAGTTTTAAACCGTCATCCTCTAACCCAATTCTACCTAATATAAGTTCTGAAAAGGGTGGTGAGGCAGATGATATTTTAAAATTAGAGTCAACTAAAGGTTTGAGCAAAAGATTTGAGGAAATATTTGATATCCAGAAAAATGAAATTTTATTAAGTCAAGAATACTTAAAATACAAAGATAGATTAGATCATGAATTAGAAATTATAACTAAGATGAAATATTCAAGTTATTTCTTAATTGTTTCAGATTACATTAATTGGGCAAAAAAAAATGATATACCAGTTGGACCTGGCAGAGGTTCTGGTGCTGGTTCGTTAGTCGCATGGTGTTTGTCAATTACTGATGTTGATCCAATAAAATTTAATCTTATTTTTGAAAGATTTTTAAACCCAGATAGAATATCTATGCCAGATTTTGATATCGACTTTTGTGAGGAAAAAAGAGATTTAGTTTTTGAATATTTAACAAAAAAATACAAAGATAGCGTTGCACATATAATAACTTTTGGAAAATTAAAAGCTAGAATGGTGATAAGAGATGTCGGAAGAGTGATGGGGCTTTCCTATGGCTTTGTAGATAGTATTTCAAAAATGATCCCCTTTGATCCGTCAAGGCCTCAAAATTTAACAGAATGCATTAATGGAGAACCGAGACTTCAAAAACTTATCAAAGAGGATACTAGGATAAAAAAATTGACTGAACTTTCCCTTAAATTAGAGGGTTTAAATAGAAACGTTGCAACTCATGCAGCTGGTGTTGTTATCGCTGATCAAAAACTTTCAGAAATAGTTCCATTATATAAAGATTTTACAGCAAATTTATTATTACCATCAACTCAGTTTGATATGTATTCTGCTGAGAATGCTGGTTTAATAAAGTTTGATTTCTTAGGATTAAAAACATTAACAGTAATTAATAATACACAAAAACTGATAAGAGAAAAAGTAAAGGGTTTTAATATTCAAAATATAGATTTTGATGATCAAAAAGTTTTTGAAATTTTATCATCAGGGAAAACAGTCGGATTATTTCAAATTGAAAGTGCTGGAATGAGAGAGGCATTAATGCAAATGAAGCCTAATCATATTGAGGATATTATTGCATTAGTTGCACTTTATCGTCCTGGACCTATGAGTAATATACCTACTTACAATGATTGTAAAAATGGCAAACAAGAACCTGACTATTTACATCCATTATTAGAAGATATTCTTAAACCCACGTATGGAGTGATCATCTACCAAGAACAAGTAATGCAAATTGCTCAAAAATTAGCTGGTTTTACAGCTGGACAAGCTGACATTTTAAGACGTGCAATGGGAAAAAAGAAAAGAGCAGAACTAGAAAAACAAAAACAAAACTTTATTGCTGGTGCTGTAAAAAATGGAATTAGTAAAGATGTAGCTGCTGGAATTTTTCTTAAAATAGAGCCTTTTGCAGAATATGGTTTTAATAAAAGTCATGCTGCAGCATATGCTATAATTTCATATCAGACTGCTTTCTTAAAAACTTACTATCCTAAGGAGTTTATTGCTGCTTCAATGACTATGGATATTTCAAATCAAAATAAATTAAATGAGTTTTATGAGGAGCTAAAAAGGCTTAAGATTGAAATTATAAGACCTGATATTAATGAATGTTTTGCTGATTTTAAAACTGATGGTAAAAAATTTTATTATGCTTTAGGAGGTATAAAGGCTGTAGGTTATGAGGCTATATCCAACATAATTAACGAAAGAATTAAGAATGGTAAATTTGTTTCTATTGATAATTTTTTAAAAAGGGTAAACCCCAAAGATATAAATAAACTTCAATTAGAAGGTTTAGTAAAAGCTGGAGCATTTGACAGTCTGAATGAAAATAGACAATCATTATTAAGATCTATTCCTAATTTTATCTCTAAATCAAAGAATTTTTTTGAAAATAAATCTGCAAATCAAATTGATTTATTTGGTGAAAACCAAGATGAAATAAATGATATTATTTTTAAGATAAATGATTGGGAATTTGAGGAGAGATTGTCAAAAGAATTTGAAGCTGTTGGTTTTTTTATTTCAGATCATCCTTTAAATCAATATAGAGAAGTATTTGAAGATTATAAAATTATAGATTATCAAAAATTTGTAAATAATACTGAAATTAAAGAGACCAATATCGCTGTCACTTTATTAAAAATTCAGGAAAGAAAAACTTCAAAAGGCAATTCTTACGCAGTACTAAAGTTATCTGATTTAACAAGTGTTTTTGAATTATTTATTTTTTCTGATTTACTCGAATTAAATCGTGAAATTCTTAAAGAAGGAAGCTCTTTTATTTTAACAATCATTAAATCGTTGAATGAAGAAAACAGATTTACAAGAATAAATGTACAAAAAATAGCTTCATTAAAAGATCTAATAAATCGGCCGATTAAGGAAGTACTATTTAAGATTAAGTCACTTAAAGAACTTGATGAAATATCAAAATTTTTAATTAATAAAGGTGAAACAACTGTCAAAATTAATATAAATGAGAATGACAGTAACTTAAGTTTTGAATTAAAAAATAAAAGAGATTTGGATAGAAAAACCCTTAATCTATTAAAAAATAAGGAAATTTCTACATTTATAAGTTAATTTTTACTTGTTAATTTTAAGAAATCTTTGTAAAAAACCGACTAAATTAATACGCACACAGTTATTGGTTTTATACCTCCGGTCCTTAAATGGAAATTACTGTGGTGGCTTAACCGGGAAAAAATATGAAGATACCTAACGTTACAATACAACAATTACTTGAAGCAGGAGTCCATTTAGGTCATAAAACTTTGAGATGGAACCCAAAAATGAAAAAATATATTTTTGGGAAAAGAGACTCAATTCATATCATTGATCTTACTCAAACATTAGAGCTTATTAAAATAGCTCTCGAAAAAGTTTTTAATGTTATTGAAAATAATGGAAAAATTTTATTTGTATCTACAAAGAAACAGGCCTCTGAAGCAATTGCTGAAGTTGCAAAAGAAACGGATCAATATTTTGTAAATTATCGATGGTTAGGGGGTATGCTAACAAATTGGGGTACAATTTCAAATTCTATAAAGAAATTAAAAAAATTAGAAAATGATTTGGTTTCTGAGAATAGAGGTTTTACAAAAAAAGAACTATTAAAGATGAGCGTAAAGAAAGATAAACTTCAAAGATCACTTGGGGGTATTGCTGAAATGAAAAAGATTCCAGATTTAGTATTTATAATAGATACTAATTACGAGTCGTTAGCAATTCAAGAGTCAGTTAAATTAGGTATACCTATTGTAGCTATATTAGACAGTAATTCAAATCCAGATGGAATTGATTATCCAATTCCTGGCAATGATGATGCTAGAAGGTCAATTGATCTATACTGTAATCTTATAAAAGAGACTATTATTGATGCAAAAAAAGTAGCACAAACTTCAATTTCGAAAGAGTCTAAAGAGTCTACTGGATCTGATGAAACAGTTTCTAAAAAAACAAAAATAAAAGCAAAAACAATTCAAGAAATTGATAGAGATAAATTAGATAAAAAGTTTTCTAATAAAAAAGAGAAAAAAATTAATTAAAATGGCTGACATTGATAAAGTTAAAAAACTTAGAGAAGTAACTGGTGCAGGGTTTAAAGATTGCAATTTAGCAATTAAAGAGTCTGATGGAGACTTAGATAAGGCTGTTGAAATTTTAAGAGTTAAAGGAATATCTAAAGCTTCAAAAAAAATGACAAGAGATGCAAAGGAAGGAGTTGTTGCGATCAGTGGTGACGAAAAAAAAATGTCTTTAATTGAGGTAAACTGCGAAACAGATTTTGTAGCAAAAAATGATGATTTTGTAAATTTTGTTAAAGAGTTAAGTGAAATTAATAATCAAAAAAATTCTAATATTGATGAATTGAAAAAAAGTAAAATGAAAAACAATATTACAGTTGAGGATAATTTAGTGGCTTTAATAGCTAAGATTGGTGAAAAAATAACTATAGGTAAAACTAAAACTATATCAAGCTCTTCATCCACAAATTACCAATATCTACATACAGTAGTAAAAGATAATCTAGCTAAATTAGCAGTTATTGTTTCAATTGAAACAAAAGATAATTCTGAAATAGTAAAAACTTTTGGAAAACAATTGTCTATGCATATTGCTGCTTCAAATCCTTTGGCACTTCAGTCTGATCAAATTGAAAAAAATATAATAGATAAAGAACAAGAACTAGTTACTGAAGAGTTAAAAAATTCTGGTAAACCTGAAGATATTGCTAAAAAGATTAGTTTAGGTAAAATGAATAAATTCAAGGAAGAAAATGCACTTTTAACACAGGCTTGGGTGATGGAACCAAAAAAAAAAGTTCAAGATATTTTAAAAGAATTAGCTATAGAAGATTTAAAAATCAAGGAGTTTAGCAGAATAAAGATAGGGGAATAAATGTTTGATGAAAAATCACATAGCCTCAAAATGGATAAAGCCATTGAAGTTTTTTCTAAAGAATTATCATCCTTAAGAACTGGAAGAGCAAATTCAGCGATGCTAGATCTAATTAGAGTCGATGTTTATGGTCAGCAGATGCCAATTAATCAAATTGGAAGTATTACTACTCCAGAACCGAGAATGATAAACATTCAAGTGTGGGATCAAAACAATGTTTCATTAGTTGATGCAGCTATTAAAAAATCTGAGTTAGGACTTAATCCTCAAATAGACGGCCAATTAATTAGATTACCAGTTCCAGAATTAAATGAAGAAAGACGAACTGAGTTAAAAAAATTAATTAAATCAATGGGTGAAAAGTGTAAAGTTTCAATTAGAAACATACGTAGAGATGCAAATGATGAATTAAAGAAACTTCTAAAATCAAAAGAAATTGGTGAAGATGAGGAAAAATCTTTTGAAAAAAACGTACAAAATATAACTGATAAACATATTCAAATTGTTGACGAAAAAGTTTCATCAAAAGAAAAAGAAATAATGACAATATGAACCCTTTAAATCATGTAGCCATTATCATGGATGGCAATGGTAGATGGGGCCTTAAACACAAGAATTCTCGAAACGCAGGACATAAAGCAGGATTAAATACTGTTGAAAAGATAATTAAAGAATCAATTAAAAATAAGATAAACTTTTTAACATTATTTGCTTTTTCAACAGAAAATTGGAAAAGACCAAAAAAAGAAATCAATTATCTATTTACTTTATTAGAAAATTTTTTGATTAATAAAATTGACGATTTACATAAACAAAATATAAAACTTAAAATTTTAGGATATAAAAAATTTTCAACTAAATTAAATAAACTTTTAAGTAATTCTGAAAAAAGGACATCAAAAAATACCAAGTTACAAATTAACCTTGCATTAAATTATGGCTCTAAATCTGAATTAATTAATGCTTTTAAAAAAATAAAAAAAAGCAAAAGTGTTATAAGTGAAAAAAATTTAAGTAGAAACTTACAAACCAAGAATATTCCTGATCCTGATTTACTAATTAGAACAGGTAATACAAAGAGATTAAGTAATTTTTTATTATGGCAGCTTGCTTATTCCGAAATATTTTTTGAAAAAAAGTTATGGCCAGCTTTCAATGAAAAAGATTATAATAGAATTATTAAAGAGTATAAAAATATTAAACGAAACTTTGGCAAAATATGATCAATCTAGAATTACAAAAAAGAATATTGAGCTCTTTAATACTTATACCTGTTTCTTTATTTTTTATCATTAAAGGAAATTTTTTATTTTATTTTTTTATCACAATTTGTTTTTTGGTTACTTCGTACGAGTGGCACAAGATGAGTTTAAAAAAATCTTATTATTTAATGGGCTTTATATTTTTAATAATATCTTTTTACTCCGCATATAAAATAAGAACAACTATGGGTGGAAATTTTATATATTTTTTAATTATTTTATTAATTTGTATTTCAACAGACATCGGTGGATATATTTTTGGTAAATTTTTTAAAGGACCTAAATTAACAAAAATTAGTCCAAAAAAAACTTATTCTGGAGTAATCGGTGGATACTTGTTTTCAATTATAATTTTGAGCTTATGTCTTTCCACTGGTTTATTAACAAAACCACAAGAATTAAATTTTAATACTTTTATATTAATTCTTATAATTTCTACAATTAGTCAAATAGGCGATATAATAATTTCATATTTTAAAAGATTATCAAAATTAAAAGATACAGGAAAAATAATTCCTGGTCATGGTGGTTTACTAGATAGAATAGATGGTATGATATTTGCTTTTCCATTTGCTTATTTGATTTTTAAAATAAATATATTTCAATATTTTTAAATGAAAAAAAAAATTGCTATTTTAGGTTCTACAGGTTCAATAGGAAAAACTTTAATAAATATAATTAAACAAGATAAAAAAAATTTTGAGATAATTTTATTATCTGCTGATGAGAATTACAAAGAATTATTAAAACAAGCTAAATTTTTCAAAGTAAAAAATCTAATCATCACAAATAAAAATAGTTTTAACAAAGTAAAAAAGCATAGATTTTCAAAAAAAATAAATATTTACAATAATTTCAATAATTTAAGAAAAATTTTTAAAAAAAAAGTTGATTATGCAATGAGTTCTATTTCTGGGATAGAAGGACTAAAACCTACGATTGAAATTATAAAATTTACTAACAAGATTGCAATTGCCAATAAAGAAGCAATCATATGTGGCTGGGATTTAATTCAAAGTGAGTTGAAAAAAAATAAAACAAAATTTATTCCTGTTGACTCAGAGCATTTTTCAATTTGGTCATTAGTTAAAGATTATAATTATAAATTTATAGATAGGATCTATATTACAGCATCAGGAGGACCCTTTTTAAAATGGCCATTAAAAAAAATTAAAAAAGTAACACCAGAAAAAGCACTTAAACACCCAAATTGGTCTATGGGAAAAAAAATTTCAATTGATTCAGCAACTATGATGAATAAAGTTTTTGAGGTAATAGAAACCCAAAGAATTTTTAATTTAGAAAAATCAAAAATTAAAATTTTGATACATGATAAATCATATATACACGCTATTGTTCAATTTAAAAATGGACTTAAAAAGATTCTAGCTCATGATACAAATATGAAGATACCAATTTTTAATACACTTTATGATAAAAAAAATGATACAAAATTTCTTAAATCTAGAAATTTAGATATTTATAAATTAAATAATTTAGATTTAAAAAGTTTAGATAAAAAAAAATTTCCACTTATTAAAGTATTGGATAAAATGTCAGATAAAGCCTCTTTGCTTGAGACAGTTTTAATAAGTGCAAATGATGAATTAGTAAATTTGTTTTTAAAAAAGAAGATCAGTTATATGGGATTACAAAAATATTTATTACAAATATTGAATTTATCTGAGTTTAGAGCTTTTAGAAAAAAAAAACCAAAGAATATCAATGAAATTAATAAGCTGAATAATTATGTGAGATTGAAAATTAAGGAGTTATGTATATAAGTTCGATGATGTCTAAAATACTTATTTTAATTTTTTTGTTTTTTTTTAAAACAAGCTGGTTATTTGCTGAAATAATTAATGATATTAAAGTAAAGGGAAATAACAGGGTTTCATCAGAAACAATTATAAATTTTTCTGGAATTACTATTGGTCAGGATATTTCAGCAAGACAATTAAACGACTCATTAAAAGAATTATATCAAACAAACTTTTTTAAGGATATTCAATTTAATCTTTCAAATAAAACTTTATTAATAAAAGTAGATGAATACCCTTTAGTTCAAGAAATTGTTATCAAAGGTATCCCAGCACAAAAAACAATAAAAAAGATTAAAGAAAATTTACAACTGAAAGAAAAAAATCCTTTTATTGAGTCATTAATTCAAAATGATAAAAATAAGATTTTGAATACCTTTAAACAATCTGGGTATTATTTTGTAAAAATTGAAACAAAAATTGAGGAGAATTCAAATGATACGGTCAATATCTATTACGAAATTGATAGAGGAAATAAAGCTACAATAAGTAAAATTAATTTTATAGGAGATAAAAAATATAAGAACCGAAAATTAAGGAGTGTTATAACCTCTGAAGAGGATAAATTTTGGAAATTTATTTCAAATAAAAAATATTTAGATATTGATAGAGTAGAACTTGATAAAAGACTTCTCAAAAATTTTTATTTAGATAAAGGATATTATCAGGTAGAAATTAGTGATGCGTATTCACAAATAATAGATCAAGAAAGTTTTACACTCACATTTAACATTGATTCTGGAAAAAAATTTTATTTTGGTGACTTCGAGTTAGATTTACCGTCTGACTTCGATCCAAATAAATTTACTGACTTAAATAAGATATTCAAAAAAATTAAGAATGAAAGTTATAGTTATAGAAATATCGAGAAAATTTTAGATGAAATTGAAGCTATCGCTTTATTTGAAAATTATGAATTTATTAATGCAAATGTTATAGAAACAGTTGCTAATGATAAGGTAAATTTTATCTTTGAAATAAAAGAGTCTGAGAAGGTCTTTGTTAACAAGATAAATATTGTAGGAAACAATATTACCGCTGAGGAGTATATAAGGAACAACTTAATCGTGGATGAAGGTGACCCTTTTAATAAGATTTTACATAATAAATCAGTAAACAAATTAAGATCTAAGGGTATTTTTGGTAAAGTTGAGTCTAAAATAATTGACACTGATGAAGCTGGATTAAAAGATATAGAATTAATCATAGAGGAAAAACCTACAGGAGAAATAATGGCGGGCGCTGGTTATGGATCAGATGGATCAACTTTTTCAGTTGGAATTAAAGAAAATAATTTCAATGGAAAGGGTATTATTTTAGAGTCTAACTTACGTTTGACTGAAGAGTCTATTAAGGGAAGTCTAAACTACAGACATCCAAATTTTATGTATTCTGATAGAGCTTTATCAACATCATTAGATATCAGCGATACAGATAAATTAAAAGATTTTGGTTACAAAAGTTCCTTAAATTCAGTTGCTTTTGGTACTTCTTATGAACAATTTGAAAATACTTTCTTTTCGCCAAAAATTTCAATTTCAAATGAGACTTTGGAAACAACAGCAGATGCTTCCGCAGCATATAAAAAACAAGAAGGATCTTATTTTGATACTAATTTTTCATATGGTTTAACTTTTGATAAAAGAAATTCTGCTTACCAACCTACCTCAGGTTTTTATAGTAGTTGGTATCAGCAATTACCTGTTATTAGTGAAAATCAAACTATTGTAAATGGATACATTATAACTGGATATAAAGAGTTGGTTGATGATATGATAATTTCATCAGGAATTTACACAAGAGCAGTTAATTCTTTATCTAATGATGATGTTAGAGTATCTAGAAGACTTTACGTTCCGTCTTCTAGATTACGAGGATTTGAATCTGGTAAAGTGGGTCCAAAAGATGGTGATGATCATGTAGGCGGAAATTATATTGTTACATTTAATACTTCGTCTACTATTCCATATTTATTACAAACACAAGAAAACATGGATCTAAAAGTTTTTTTTGATGCTGGAAATGTTTGGGGTGTAGATTATTCTAGTTCAATGGATGACTCTGATGCAATTAGAACTTCAACAGGCTTGGCATTGGAATTAACAACACCAATAGGACCGTTATCATTCTCTTTTGCGCAAGTTTTATCTAAAGCTTCTACAGATAAAACAGAGTCATTTAGATTTCAGCTAGGTACGACCTTTTAAGAATGAAAAAAATCCTTTTTTTTTTAGCATTTTTTTATCTTCTACCATTAAATGTCTTTAGTAACGAAATTTCTATAGTAGATATAAATTTTTTGTTAAAAAACTCTGAAAAAGGAAAAAAAATTCAAGAAGAGTTAGATAAATTAAATTTAAATCAAAAAAAAATTTTTGAAAAAAAACAAAAGAAATTATTAGAAAAAGAAAAAAAAATTACATCAAAAAAAAATGTCATTTCTGAAGAAGAATTTAAAAAGGAAATTCAAATATTTAAATCAGATTTGAATAAATTTAATGACGAAAGAAGAGTATCAATTCAAGAAATTAATAAAAAGAAATCAAATATGATTGCAAAACTTATTAGAGAAATAAATGAAATTTTAATTAATTATTCAAAAGAAAAAAATATCTCAACTATTATTGATAAAAAAAATGTGATAATTACCAGAGCAGAAAATGATATTACAAAAGAAATTTTATCAATTTTAAATAAGTAAAAGTTTATGGATAAACTCAACAAAAATCAAATATCAAATTTATTACCTCATAGAGAACCGATGCTTTTGATAGATGAATTGATAAATATTAAAAAATTAAAATCTGCAACAGCAATCATGAATGTAAGTAAAGACTCTTTTTATGTTGATGGACATTTTCCTGGTCAACCAGTCATGCCTGGTGTTTTGATTGTTGAGGCTTTTGGTCAAGCAGCTGCAGCTCTAACTGCTCATGGAATAGATAAAAAAACTTATGAAAATAAACTTGTTTATTTAATGAGTGTAGAAAAGGCAAGATTCAGAAATCCAGTAATCCCTGATTGTAAGTTGGAATTAGAAATTGAAGCAATCAGATCACATGGAAAAGTATGGAAATATAAAGGCGAGGCTTTTGTAAATAAAAAAAAGATGGCAGATGCTATGTGGTCTGCAACTATTGTTGATAGGAAATAATTAGCAATAAATCTTGATAAGTATTTTTTTGTTAATTTGATATTAAATCATTTTAATGATTAATCCTTTTTTTAAAAATCATGGTCCATTTAGGATTAAAAAGATTATCGACATAATCAATAATAATTCACAGCTAAAAAAAGAAAATTATAAGATTTATGATATAAAAGATTTAACTCTTTCTACTTCTAAAGATATAACTTTTTTTCACTCTAAGAAATATTCCAATGCTGCATCAATAACAAAAGCTAGTTTTTGTGTCACAACTGATAGTCTTAAGCATTTTTTACCTGCAACTTGTTCTCCAATTATAGTTGAAAATGTTTTATTAAGCGTGTCTTTGATTACTAAAGCTTTTTATCCAGACTCAATTAATGATGAATTTGATAACACTGTAAAAGAAATTACTAAAACAAATTTTGATAAAAAGACTAGACATGGCAAGAATATTTTAATTGGAAAAAATGTTAAAATTGGAAAAAATTGTTCAATAGGCCATAATACTATAATTGAAAAAAATGTTTTAATTGGAAATAATTGCTCAATTGGCTCAAATGTTATTATAAGAAATACGATAATAAAGGATAATGTTTTTATTTTAGATGGGTGTGTGATTGGAAAAAAAGGATTTGGTTTTTTTCCAAATAACAAACTAAATATAAGATATCCTCAAATAGGAATGGTATTAATTGAAGACAATTCTGAAATTGGTTGTGGGTCAACGATAGACAGGGGATCAATTTCAAATACTGTGATTGGTAAAAATACATTTTTAGATAATCAAATTCATATTGCTCATAATGTAAAGATTGGAAATAATTGTATCATTGCTGGCCAAGTGGGGTTTGCTGGCAGTTCTATTATTTCTGATAATGTCATGATAGGAGGTCAAGCTGGTATTTCAGGACATATTAAAATTGGGAATAAAGTACAAATCGGTGGAGGTAGTGGAGTTATAAAAGATATTGAAGATAATTCAAAAGTGATGGGTTATCCTGCAAAAAATTTAAGAGAATTTATTAAAGAAAATAAATGATACATAAAACTGCAATAGTCGATAATAATGCAAAAATTTCCTCAAATGTAGATATTGGACCTTATTCAGTAATTGGACCAAATGTTGAAATTGACGAAGGAACAAAAGTTCAGTCTCATGTGAATATAACTGGATATACCAAGATTGGTAAGAACAATAAAATTTACCCATTTTCCTCTATTGGAAGTAATCCGCAAGATTTAAAATTTAAAGGTGAAAAGACTGAATTGATTATTGGTGATGATAATACAATTAGAGAATATGTAACAGCTAATCCAGGAACAGCTAGAGGAGGGGGAGTTACTAAAATAGGAGATAAAAATTTACTTATGATTGGTGTGCATATAGCGCATGACTGTATTATTAGAAATAATACTGTGATTGCAAATAATGCTGCCATTGCTGGTCATGCTCAAATTGAGGATGATGTAATAATAGGTGGAAACTGCGGAGTACAACAATTTACTAGAATTGGAAAAATGGCAATGATAGGAGGAATGTCAGGAGTATCAAGAGACGTAATTCCTTATGGTTTATCTTTTGGTAATAGAAATTATTTAGAGGGAATTAATGTAATTGGTTTAAGGCGTAAAAATGTTTCAAATAAAGAGATCATGACACTCCTGGAAGCCTATAAGGAAATTTTTAAATCAAATCAATTATTTGAAAATTTAAATAATTTAAATGGAGAATTTAAAGATAATAAATTTGTAAAAGAAGTTGTTGATTTCATTAGTAAAGATAAAAAAAGACCAATTTGCACACCTATAGTTAAATAAAATGATTGGATTATTTCTTGGTGAAACAGATTTTCCAAAATTAATTATTAAAAAATTAAAAAAGAAAAAAATTAAATATTTAATTATTGATTTAACTAAAAAAAAAATATTTAAGAATGATCCTAATTCTTATCATATTTCTATTGGTCAATTCGGCAAAATTCTAAATTTACTAAGTTACAAAAAATGTAAAGAAGTGATTTTCGCTGGAAAAATTGACAGACCACAAATTAGTAAACTTAAATTAGATTTAAAAGGTTTTTATTATATAACAAGAATTATTCAAGCAGCTAAAAAAGGTGATGCAGCAATATTAAAAGAGTTGATAAAAATTTTATTAGAGAACAAGATTAAGGTAATAAGCTCAATTTCATTTAATCCAGAACTTACTTTAAAAAAAGGCATTTATTCAAAAATAAAACCAAATAAAGATGATGTATTGTATATAAAAAAAGGAATTAAAATCTTAAAAAAAACAAGCTCATATGATCATGTTCAAGCTGTAATTGTTAGAAAAAACGATATAATCAAGGAGACAAGAAGTGGAACAAGAAAACTTATTAAATCAATTAAAAAAAATAAAAGTCAAAATGGAGTTTTAATTAAATTTCCAAAAACTAAACAAGACTTAAGAGTAGATTTGCCAACTATAGGTATTAATACATTTAAGGATTTAAAATCTAAAAATTTAAAAGGAATAGTTGTTAAAGGAAATCATAATATAATTTTAGATAGGAAAGATTGTTTTAAATTTGTAAACAAAAATAAGATGTTTTTAATTGCAAAATGAAAAAAGTATTTATTTTAACTGGTGAAGCTTCTGGAGATAAACTAGCATCTACTGTAATTACAAATTTAAAGAAACTTAATGAAAATGTTAAATATTTATCAGTGGGAGGATCAAATCTTTCAAGATTAGGTATTAAATCAATTTTTGATTTGAATGAAATTACTTATATTGGTTTTACAAGTGTAATATTAAATATTTTTAAGATAAGAAATAAAATAAATTATACTGTAAATGAAATAATTAGATTTAATCCTGATTTAATATTTAGTATAGATAGTCCTGATTTTACTTTACGAGTTTCAGAGAGAGTTAAAAAAATTAAACCTGATATTAAGATAATTCATTACGTAGCACCACAAGTATGGATTTGGAGAGAAAATAGAATAAAAAAATTTAAAAAATTTGTTGATCATTTTTTATTATTATTTGATTTTGAAAAAAAATATTTTGATAAAGAAAATATTAAAAATACTTTTGTAGGTCATCCTTTACTAGAAAAAAAAAATTCTAATGTAGATATATCAAATATTTCAAAAGGAAAAAAAATTATATCTATATTTCCTGGTAGCAGATTATCTGAATTAAAAACTCTTCTTCCAATATTAGTTGAATTCATAAAATTAATGAATACTAGATTTAATGAATACGTTTACATATTTCATTCTACTGAGGAAAATATAAAAAAAATAAATAATGAATTAAAAAATCATAATTTAGAAAATATAAAAGTAGTTTCTGACAGAATCATAAAGTCCGAAGTTTTACTTAATTCAGTATTCGCTGTAGCCAAATCAGGTACTGTCTCTCTAGAAATTTGCAATGCTAAAGTTCCATCAATAATAATATATAAAATTAATTTAATTAATTTTTTAATCATGAAATCTTTAGTCAAAGTAAAATTTGCTAATTTGATTAACATCATTAACAATAAAGAAATTATACCTGAACTTCTTCAGGGGGAGTGCAATGCTAAAGAAATATTTAGATCTGTTGTTTATTTTTTAAAGAACCCTTCTTTGGCAAAAAAACAAGTCGACTCGTGTAGTCATACACTTAATCAAATTAGATCTAAAAGTTCATCAGCTGAAGAAGCTGCAAAAATTCTAAGTGAATATCTTGTTGTTTAATCTTTTATTTACCTCATCTTTACCAAGTGAAATAATTATGTCATATATTCCAGGTCCAAATTTTGACCCTGTTAGTGCTATTCTTAACGGCTGACCAACACCTTTAAAATTAGTATTATTCGTTTTAATTAGATTATTGATGATAGGTTCTAAAATTTCTCTACTTAGTTTATCTGCTTTTATCAACTCATTCTTAAATTCTGATATAACTTTTTTTGCTTTATTATCAATCAGTTTAAAGTCATCCTTATTAAAATTTACCTCTTCTTGAATAATATATTGACCGTTATTAAAAATATCCTCTAAAGTTTTTGCTTTATTTTTTAAAAAAGAAAGTGAATTTTTAATTTTTTCACTTTTATTATTAGAAATTACTTTTTTAAAAATTTTACAATATTCTGAGAATTGAACAAATAAATCCTTTTCGTTTATATTTTTAATATAATGTTCATTCATTGATAATATTCTGCTCATATCTAGTTTAGAGGGTGATTTTCCAATACCTTCAAGATTAAAATATTTTACACTTTCATCTAAGGTAAAGATTTCTTTATCTTTATAAGACCATCCTAATCTAAGAAGATAATTTCTAAGAGCATCTGGCATAATGCCAATTTTTGAATAATCCTCTAGAGTTGAAGCTTTATCTCGTTTAGATAATTTTTTACCATCAATTGTATGAATTAATGGAATATGAGCAAAAGATGGTAAATTCCATTTCATTGCTTGATAAATCTGTATTTGCTTAAATGTATTTATCTTATGGTCGTCACCTCTGATAATATGTGTCATATTCATTTGATGGTCATCTACTGATGCTGACAAGTTATAAGTTGGAGTACCATCATTTCTCAAGATAATAAAATCTTCAATTGTATTGTTATCTATTTCAATATCACCTTGAACTAAATCTTTTAATATTGAGGTTCCGTCTATTTTACTTTTGAATCTAATTACTGGTTTTATGTCTTTAGGTGCCTCAGATTCTTTTTTGTCTCTCCATTTTCTATCATAAATATAAGGAATTTTTTTTTGTTTTGCTCTCTTTTTTTGCTCTTCTATTTCCTCATTTGAGCAATAACATTTATATGCATGACCACTTTTCAATAATTCATTTGCAACTTTGATATGATCTTGAATTTTTTTAGATTGAATATATTCCTCCCCATCGTAGTTAATACCGATCCATTTAAGAGATTTAATAATTTGGTTTTTATACTCTTCTTTTGATCTTTCTTTATCTGTGTCTTCAACTCTAAGATAAAATTCACCTTTTTGATTTTTTGCATATAGCCAATTAAATAATGCAGTTCGAACTCCACCTATATGAAGTGGACCTGTAGGTGATGGAGCAAATCTAGTTGCTACTTTTTTCATTAAAATGGTTTAGACTATTTTTCTAGAAGTTTCTATATAAAGATACTAAAACACCCTGCACTTTTACTCTATCTGGGCCAAAAATTTTGGTTTCATAGTTTTTGTTTGCACTCTCAAGGGCAATAACTTTACCTTTTTTTCTAATTCTTTTAAGCATAGCCTCATGCTCGTCGATTAAAGCCACGACAATTTTTCCATTATCAGCTGTATCTGTTCTCTTAATAATTACTGTGTCACCCTCATGAATTCCTGCCTCTATCATTGAGTCCCCTTGTACTTTTAGACCAAAATAATCACCATTTTTTTCTAAATTACTTGGTAAAGGTATTCTTGAAACTTCATTTTGAATAGCTTCAACAGGAGTTCCAGCAGCAATTTTACCTAAAACAGGTACCTCAGTCTCATCTGATAAAGGCTGGTCTTCATCTAAACCTCCTTTGATAACACTTGGTGAAAAACTATTATAAATATCATTTGCTGAAGCAGTTTCTGGTAATTTAATAACCTCTAAGGCTCTAGCTTTATGGGCTAATCTTTTAATAAATCCTCTCTCTTCTAATGCACTGATCAACCTGTGTATTCCAGATTTTGATTTAAGATTTAAAGATTCTTTCATCTCTTCATAAGAAGGAGATACACCTGAACTTCTCAACTTCTTGTTGATAAATAAAAGTAGAT
>CACJXB010000018.1:0-16154 GCA_902597265.1 uncultured Pelagibacteraceae bacterium
AATATAATAAAAGGATTAGATAGAAAAAGTGACTTAATTAATTTAAGAATTAAAAATCTTTTAATAGGTGATCTTATTTACGATTCATATTTGAGAGAATATTCTGAGGCTACAGTAGATTTAAAAAGTGAAAAATTTAAAAAGATTTTAGAAAAATCTTTATATATTTTATTTTTTTGGAAAGAATATTTTAAAAATCAAAAAGTTTTTGGAGTTATAATTTCAGATACAACGTATTTAAATGCAATTGTAGCAAGAGTTGCAAGCCAAAGTAAAATAAAGGTATTTTCATGTAACTGGGACAACATTCATAAAGTAAATGAAAATAATTTACATGCTTATGGAAAATTTAAATATTTTAAACAAGATTTTAAAAAACTAAATTTACAACAACAACAAATAGCATTAAAAAGCACAAAATATAAAATTGAGCAAAAATTCAAGGGTAAAATTGGAATTGGAAATTTGTTTTATACAAAAAAAAACTCGTTTCATTCAAAAAAAAATAATAATAAAATAATTAAAAATTCAAAAAAAAAGAAAATATTAATTGCTACTCATGATTTTATAGATGCGCCCCATGCCTATGGACCAGATTCAATTTTGTTTCCAGATTTTAATGAATGGTTGAAATTTTTAAAAAAAATTTCAAAAAAAACAGATTATAAATGGTACATAAAAGCTCATCCACATTCTTTACCAGAATCTAATAAGATATTAGATGAATTTTTATTAGATACTCCTGAGTTTAAAAAAATACCAACAAATACTTCAAATCATCAAATTTTAAAGGAAAAAATAGATTGTGTCTTAACAGTTTATGGAACAATCGGATGGGAATATGCTTACCATAATGTTCCCGTAATAAATGCTTCAAAAAACAACCCATCAATTTCTTATAAATTTAATTTACACGCAAAAAATTTAAAACAGTATGAGGATATGATTTTGAACTTTAAAAAATACCCTATTCAATTTAAAAAAGAAAATATAATAGAATTTTATTTTATGGATAATTTTTTTTCTAAAAGTAATTGGATGATTGAGGATTATCTTAAACTTATGAGAGATATTAATGGTTATGAAAATATGTCAAATTTTAGGTTTCATGATTATTGGGTGAATAATACAAAACAGTTTAAATCAGATGTAATATATAAGATTTTAGATAATTTTATTAAATCTGATGATATATATATTAAAAACTACAAACATTTAAAAAATGGAAAATAAAATAAAATTTTTTGATACAAATATAAATAGAAAATCAAAAATTAGTGACAAAAATTTGATGTTTTTTAAAAATAGCAACATACCTATGCCATCTGTTTTTGAAATAAGCAACTCAGGAATGTGCAATAGAAAGTGCTCTTTTTGTCCACGTAGTGATCCAAATTATCTTCATGTTAACAAATTTATTGACAGTAAATTAGTTAAGAAAATTGCAAAAGAACTTACTGAACATGAATATTCTGGAACTATTTTATTTTCAGGTTATGTTGAACCTCTTCTTGATAAAAAAATATATAAAGATATTAAATATTTAAAACAAAAATTGCCCTACTCTAATATTGAACTTATCACAAATGGTGATGTTTTAAATGATGATAGAGCTTTAAAATTATTTGAGTCTGGTTTGGATGTGCTTCTAATCAGTGTATACGATGGACCCAAAGAAGCACAAAACTTTCATGAAATGATGCAAAGAATTAAAATTGATTCAAAAAAATTTGTTGTTAGAAATAGATATTATGGGGAAGATAAAGATTTTGGAATTACTATAAGCAATAGATCTGGAAATTTATCAAATTCTGAGTTTAAAATCGCGCCTTTAAAAGAACCACTTAGGCTTAATTGTAATTATCCATTTTATACTTTTTTTATTGATTATAATGGAGACGTTCAAATGTGCTCTCATGATTGGGGAAAAAAAATGATTATGGGAAATTTAACTAAAAATTCAATAAAAGAAATTTGGCTTTCAGAGAAATTTAATTTTGTTAGAAGCAAGTTAGGTACTAAAAATAGAAACTTTTCACCTTGTAATGTCTGTGACGTTAAAGGAAATCTAATTGGAAATAAACACATGGAATATTGGAATGAAATTAAATGGTAAAAAAAAAATATTAATTCTCGGAGCCAGTTCAGATATTGGAATTGCAACAATTAATAAGTATTTACATCATGGTTGGGTTGTAATTGCTCATTATAACAAAAATTTAAAAAATTTAAAAAAAATTAAAAATAAAAATTTGATTAAATTCAAATATAATTTAGAAAATTTACATAATTTCAAAAAGTTTATTGAAAACAAAAAATTTTTAAGAAATTTAGATGCATTTATTTCACTTACTGGATTAATTGAACCAATAGATTTTTATGGAATAAACCAGAAGAATTTTACAAGACATATTAATGTAAATTATCTATCAAATATTCTTGTTTTACAAAAAATTTTACCAAATATGAAAAAAAAAAATTTTGGTAGAATAATTTTTAGCTCAAGTGTTGGAGTAAAATTTGGAGGTGGGTCTAATAGTTTAATTTACTCATTGACCAAACATATGAACGAATTTTTTATGTCTGAGTATAAGAAATACTATAATCAAAATATTTTAATTAATACACTTAGAATTGGAGTTACTGATACAAAAATACATAAAGGTATTAAAAATAAAAATTTAAAAAAGAGAATTAAACTTATTCCAATTAATAGAATAGCAAAAGCCTCAGAGGTGGCTAATTACTTATATTTCTATGGAACTGACCAAAATTCTCTCACCACTAACAGTATAATTGAAATAACAGGTGGGGAATAAAAAATATATTTAGTTGAAATATATCTTCTTTATATTTTTAACTATTTGTTTTTTTGATGGCAAATCTTCAGCGTGTTTAATCTTTTTATTTATATAATTATCATAATTATTAAGTGCTAAATTCATTTTTTCATTTGCTTCTGATAAACTTACATTTATCTTTTCATCAATATTGACACTAAATAAGTTCAAAGATTTTTTGTATCTTTCAGTCAAATCATTTAAATAATCACCCATTGTATATGAGTTAATAGAAATTATTTTTTTTTTTAACATTACTGCATTGCTGATCAAACTTGAGTGTGAAAATATTATAATTTCAGATTTAGGTATAAGATCCATACTTCTTTCCTTAGATATTTCAAATTTATCAAAAAAAGAAATATTTTTTTTACTTGAGGGATGCATTGCAATAATTACTTTTAAATTAAACAACTTTGAAAAATAGATTAATGTTTTATTTAACTTAGTGTAAAATTTTTCAGTTATATCTTGCTCAACCTTTCCTTCTCTTAGAATTCTATCAGGATGATTTATAGGAACGTCTATATATAATAAGTTTTTTTCTGAATTAATTTTTTTTTTACTACCTATAAAATCCAAATATTGATCATATGAAATACTGTTAATTAATATTATTTTTCGAAAGTATGAAATTTTAAAAAATGGAAATTTTTTTTCAAATTTTCTACTTAAACCATTATTAATTGCTTCAATAATTTCGACATTACTTTCAAAGAGTAAATCAATTTTTGGAAAAATATTAAATATAGTTAGAATTCTAAATATATAATAAAACCCTTTTTGATAATAATGTTTAATTGCAAAAATATTTTTTTTGTTAAAGCTAGGTGTTTGTTTATTTCCAAAATTTCCAAGATTCATTATCATGATATTTTTAATTTTTGCTAACTTGATTAAAAAAAATATTTTAAAAAAATCTGGGTTTTTATCTAAATATTGTATTGCAACAAAATCTATTTGTTTAAAATATTTTAGAAATTCTAATTGATTATTGAAAGTAATATGTTCAAAATTCTTTGGAAAAACAGAAAAGTTTTTTATATCAGGATTTTTGTTTCTTAATTTAAAGTTTGATAAATTGATTACTTTAATTTTTTCAAAAGAATTTGACAGTTCGTCAAGTAATTCTTTGTTAAATTTATAAAAGGGATAATAATCTTTCTCTGTCAAAATTAGACCAAATTCTTTTTTCATGATAATTAAAAAATTAATATAATTATTGTAAATTCATTTAACACGATGTAGAAACAAATTAGTCAATAATATAACAATTATCAATTATTAATATTTTAAAATGTTATCCACAAAATTGATTAAAGAAGCTTTTTTTCCAATCTCAAAGAAAGAATTTAAACAAATTTTCTTGTTACTTTTTATAACTCTTATTACCTCATTTTTAGAAATAGTTAGTATAGGTATAGTTATTCCAATATTAAATCTTTTTATTGGAGACAATTATTTAGATTATTTAAATTATTTTAAATTTTTTGATTTCGAGGAAAAAAATGAGATTTTAATTTTTATTTTATTCTTATTTTTTTTAGCTCATATAATTAAGTTTTGTTTTAATAGATATCTAATCGTAATTCAAAATAAATTCAGTCATAATTTATATGTTCATATAGCAAAAAAATTATATCAAGATTACTTAACTAAAGATTATAGTTTTTATATAAATAATAATTCAGCTACACTTATGAGAAATATAATTAGTGAGGCAAACCTTTTTTCATTTGGTGTGATTTTTCATATAGTCAGATTATTTTCTGAATTGATAATATTTGCCTCGATTGCAATTATGTTAATTTATATAAATTATAAGATATCATTATTAACAATCGGTTTTTTTTCTTTAGCTAGCTATATATTTTATAAAATTAATAATAAAGCACTTAAAAAACTTGGTGAAAAAAGACAATTTCATTCAGAAAAAATATTTAAACAATTGCAAGAAACTTTTGATGGTTTTAGAGAATTAATACTAAATAAACTTCAGTCAATTTTTTTCAAAAATTTTTACAAACATACCAAGGATAACGCAAATGTAGGGATTAAAAAAGATATATTAGTTCAGATGCCTAGATTAATACTCGAGTTAATTACTATTGCATCTTTAGTTTTAATAGTAATATTTTTAATTTATGATGGATATACAATAAATCAGATTTTTGTTCTTCTAGGAGTTTTTTTGTATGCCACTATAAGAATATTACCATCAGTATCAAAAATTATTCAGTCTATTCAATCAATAAATTTCAACGAAGCTGTTGTTGAATTAATTTATAATCAAATGAAAAATATAAAATTTGATAAAGTTGATTTTGATAAAAATAATGTTGATTCAAAATTAAAATTTAAAGAAATTAAATTAAATAATATTAGTTTTTATTATAAAGAAAATAATCATATACTAAAAAATATTAATTTAGATATAAATTTTGGAGATAAAATTGGTTTAATTGGAAAATCAGGATCAGGTAAATCAACTTTAATAAATATAATTTGTGGACTATTAAAACCTTTAAGTGGTAGTCTTGAAATAGATAATCAAAATTCAAGAAAAGAAATATTAACTTTACAAAATGAAATAGGCTATGTGCCTCAGAATGTCACAATTTTTGATGAAAGTGTTATTTTCAATATTGCTTTAGAGTTTGATAAATCAAAAATAAATATTAATAAAATAAATAAAATTTTAAAAGAATTGGTACTTTATGAAGATATAAATAAGTTTCCAAATAAACTTGATGAAATTGTAGGAGAAAAAGGAGCTAAACTATCTGGTGGACAACTTCAAAGATTAGGAATCGCAAGAGTATTATATCACAATCCAAGTATAATAATCCTGGATGAAGCTACTAGCGCTTTGGATTCTTACATAGAAAGTAAAGTTTTAAGTGTTTTATTTAACAATTATAAAGAATGTACAATTCTTTTTAGTACACATAAACAGAAACCTTTAGAATATTGTGATAGGGTATATGAACTTAATAATTATAAGTTAAATGTAACTAAAAATGATTAACAATATTAGATTATTAGATTGTACCTTTAGAGATGGTGGATATTACAATAATTGGAATTTTGATAAAAATATTATTCAGAAATATTTAAACGAAGTAAATGATCTTAAAATTGAATATGTAGAATTAGGATTTAGGATTTTAGATGATATAAAATTAAAAGGTGAAAATGCTTATACAACTGATAGGTTTATAAATACTTTTTCAATACCCAGCAATATTAATGTAGGTATAATGATAAATGCATCAGACCTCCTTTCAAAAAAAAAACCCTTAGCCATTATTAAAAAAGTTATATCTACTAAGAAGGATACAAAAATAAAATTTATTAGATTTGCATGCCATTTTAACGAGGTTTTTTTTTTAAGAGAAACAATTAATTGGTTAAAAAGTAAAAAATTTAAAATATTTGTAAATTTAATGCAAATTTCAGAAATCAATCCAATCCAAATTAAACAAGTATCAAAATTTCTAAAAACAACAAAAACAGATGTTTTGTACCTTGCAGATAGTTTGGGATCATTAAATCCAAATAAAATTAAAAAATTAGTAAATAAATTTAGAAAAGAGAGTAGTTTAGAATTAGGATTTCATGCTCATAATAATCTTAATTTAGCATTAAAAAACTCATTAGAAGCAAATAAATATGGTGTAAAATGGATTGATTGTACAATTAATGGAATGGGACGTGGCCCAGGTAATTTAATCACAGAAAAAATTATTTCACATCTCAGAAAGAATAATAAACAAATTTTTTCAAAAGAAATAAATTCCTATTTTAATAAATTAAAAAAATTTTATAAATGGGGCTCTAATAAATTTTATTATTTAGCAGCAAAATATAAAATTCATCCAACATATATTCAGAAAATGCTTTCAGATGATAGATATACAAAATTTAATTACATAAACATCATAAATTCATTAAAGAAAACAGATTGTAGCAAGTATAATCCAACAAGATATTTTAAGAATGCCTTCTTTTTAGATAAAAAAAAGTATCAAAATAAAAATTTTGAAATTAAAAATTATAATAAAGTATTAATTATTGGATCTGGCAAATCTGTTGATAGATATAAATCTAAAATAGAGAACTTTATAAAAAAAAATGATATATATGTTATTGTTTTAAATACCACTTCAAAAATAAATGAGAAATTAGTTGATTTAAGAGTTGCATGTCATCCATTAAGAATAATTTCAGATATTCCACTTTATAAGCAAATAAATACACCTATACTTTTGCCTTACTCTAGTTTCAAAAATAGTATTAAAGATTTGATTAAAAAAAATAAAATTAATTACATAGATTATGGACTTAAACTAGAAGCAAATAATAAAATTCTTATCAATAAAAATTACTGTGTTTTACCAAGCCCCTTAGCGATAGGATATGCTTTAAGTGTAGTTTCGAAAATAAAAGACAAGAAACTATTTTTTGCTGGGCTTGATGGTTTTAATTTAAATAATCAAGAAAGTGATGATACAGAACTGATAATAGATTTATTTATAAATTTTATATTAAAAACAAAACCATGGACTTTAACACCATCAAAATACAAGAAGCTATCTAAGAGATATAAACTGTGAAAGATAAGATAATAGTTATTCCAGCAAGGTATGGATCGAAAAGATATAAAGGTAAACCCTTAGTTAAAATACTTGGTAGAGAAATGGTGTTAAGAGTAGCTGATATTTGTAAAAAAGTTGTTGGCTCAAATAATGTATTTGTAGCCACAGACAATAAAAAAATTTCAAATACTGTAAGTAAAGCAGGATACAAGTACATAATTACTTCTAACAAATGTTTAACGGGAACGGACAGGGTAGCTGAGGCATCAAAAAAAATTAAGTCCAAAATTTACATTAATGTTCAAGGTGATGAGCCAACAATAAATCCATTAGATATAAATAAGATAATAAATGCCAAAAAAAAATTTCCTAATCATGTCATTTGCGGTTATGATAAAATTCATTCATTTGAGAGTCCTCAAAATAAAAATTTACCTAAGGTTGTGGTAAATTCTAAAAATGAACTAGTATATATGTCTAGATCTATAATTCCTGGATCTAAACAAAAAAAATTAGAAAAGTATTATTATAAGCAAGTTTGCATATATGCATTTAATCAAAAAGAATTGAAACTGTTTTCAAAAAAAAATAAAAAAAGTGAAATAGAAAAAATCGAAGATATTGAAATATTAAGGTTTTTTGATCTTAATGTTAAGATTAAAATGATCAAATTAAATTCCAATTCAGTAGCAGTTGATGAAAAAAGTGATGTAAAAAAAGCTGAAAAAGTGTTGTTAAAAAGATGATTTCTTTTTTTAGAAATAGAAAATAAAAAATACAAATGAAAAAATTTTTAAACAATCTCTCAGTTTTGTTATCAATTTTTTATAACAATAAAATATTGAAAAGACCTAATTTTTCAGAAAAAAACTTGTTTTTACAAGGTCAATTTATGGCAGAAATTAACAATAAAAAAGAAAAAATTAATTCTTTAAAGGATGTTGAATTTTCAGCTTTTTCTCAATTTGGTGAAGATGGAATAATTCATTGGATAATTAATAGAATTCCAAAAATTGAAAAAATATTTTTAGAAATCGGAACTCAAGATTATTGGGAGTCTAATACTAGATTTTTATTAAAATTAAGAGATTGGAAAGGGTATATATTTGAAGCATCAGCTGAAGATATTAAAAAAATCAAATCTCAAAGAATATATTGGCAACATAAAATTGAAGCTTTTCAAACTTTTATAAATAAAGAAAATATAAATGATTTTATAAACAATAATCTTAAAGAGAAGAATATCGGATTAATGAGTATTGATATTGATGGTAATGATTATTGGATTCTTGAAGAAATAAGTGATTTGTCCCCATCTGTAATTGTATGCGAATTTAACACGATTTTTGGTGATAAATTCAAATTATCTGTTCCTTACGAAAAAGATTTTTTTAGAAATAAAAAACATTATTCAAATTTGTATTTTGGATCATCTATAAAGGCATTAGTTTCATTATTAGAATCTAAGGGATATTTTTTTTTAGGGACTGGATCGAGAGGAGTTAATGCATTTTTTGTAAAAGATCATTATAAATCATTATTTGTGGATAACATCAAAGAAATTAAAATATTTCCATCCAAAGCAAGAGAGTCTTTGGATCAAAATGGTAAGATGACATATGGAAATATACTAGATGAATTAAATAAGATAAAAGATTTAGAGGTCTTTGATTTTGATGAAAATAAGATCAAAAAAATACATCAATATAAGGAATTGTACTCTGAAGAGTGGAAGACTTTATTGAGATGAACACTCTAATTCAAAATATTTATCTTAGTTTTAAAAAATAAGATTTATAATATTTTGAAGACCTTTTTTATTAGTGCATTAATAAAAATTAGAGTAACAAGTATGATATTTTGATGATTATCAATTCTTATTTTTGTTTCTTCCAACAAATGATCAAAAAAACTTACTTTACTAGAAAATCCTCCAGATGAAACAGTTCCAATTAATTCATTTTTTTTTGTATATCCGCCGTGAAGTTTCATTTTGAGTAAGGTTTTAAAATAAACGTCATAATCTGACGAACACTTATAAAAAGTATTAAAAAAACCAATTTTTTTGTAAATATTTCTTTTTAAATAAAAACCTGTTGAATGTGCTGTTGCAAAATCAAAATTATATTTCAATCTATTCCTGTTAAAACCATATTTAATAATGGTATCCTTTGTATAATGTCTTTTAACTGTTCCAAATACGAAATCAAATTTATGATAATCAAATTTTTGTTTAATTATTTTAAGAGCATTTTTAGTAAGCATATCACCTGAGTTTACAAATATAATTATTTTGCCTTTACTTATTTTTAAACCCTTATTCATAGCAAAATAAATTCCATTATCTTTTTCAGATAATAAATAATTAATTTGATTTTCAAATTTCATCAATTTTTGAACAGTTTTATCCTTAGAATTACCATCAATGATTATATATTCAAAATTAGTGTAAGTTTGATTTTTAATACTTTTTAAAGTTTTAATAATGTTTTTCTCATCATCTTTAACAACTGTAATTACAGAAAAGTAAGGTTTTTTAATTTCTTTTGAAATTAAAATTTTTTTATTTTTCATAATTAAATATATATATGTAAAAAGAAAATTAGTAAAAAAACTTATTTATTTATGACAATCAAAATTGGATTAACTGGATCTACAGGCAGTATCGGTAAAATTTTAATTAAATATAAAAAAAAAAATGTCAAATTTTCTTTTTACAAAGATGATATAACAAAAAAAAGTAAAGTACATCGATGGGTAAAAAAAAATAAATTAAAAACGATTATTCATCTAGCTGCAAAAGTACCAATTAAGGAAGTAAATAAAAACAAAAGGAATGCCCGGAAAATTAATTATTTAGGTACCAAGTATATTGTTGATGCATGTTTAAAAGAAAATGTAGAGTGGTTTTTCTTTGCATCCACATCACACGTTTATAGTTCTAGTAAAAAAAAAATATCTGAGAATAGCAAGCTCAAACCCATATCTTTTTATGGTAAAACTAAATTTGAAGCAGAAAATTACATTATTAAGAAATTTAAAAAAAAGAAAATTAAATATTGTATTGGAAGAATTTTTAGCACGACAAATTCAAGACAAAAAAAAAATTATTTAGTTCCTGATTTAAAAAATAAAATTAAAAGAGCCAAGGGAAATATCTTACTAAAAAATTTAAACCATTATAGAGATTTCATTTCTATGAAAGATATTTCAAAGATTATATTTGTTTTATTTAGACATAGATATCAAGGAATAATAAATTTAGGGACCGGAAAGAAAGTGTATCTTAAAAAAATTGCAATTATAGTATCAAGGAAATATAAAAAAGATTTAATTTTCTCTGATAATAAGCATCCGTCATATTTAGTAGCTAATATAAAAAAACTTAAAAAGATTTATAAAAATAGATTGAATACAAAAATTGAAAAAATGATCTTTTAATGAAAAAAATAATTTTTGATCATAGTATTTTTCTTCATCAAAATAACGGTGGAATTTCGAAATATATATCTCAAGTTAATAAAAAACTTCAAAATTTTAAAATCATTTCTAAAATTTATTCACCCTTAACAATTAATGAAAATTTATCGAAAAAAAATTCAAATGAAGTATTTTATTTTAGACTTAAAAAAATACCAAAATTTTTTAGAAATTTTTTTTTTCATATCAACGATAATCTATTTTTAATTTATATATTTTTTTTTAAACCTGACTTAATTCATTTTTCTTATTACAATAATCAACTAGAGGCCAAAATCAAAACTCCATATGTAATAACTGTTTATGATCTAATCCATGAGAAGTACAAAATTGAAAATAAACAATTTTTCAAATCAAAAATGATAGAAAATGCATCACATATAATTTGCATTTCTGAGGAAACAAAAAAAGACTTACTAAAAATTTATAATGTAGATAAAAAAAAAATATCAGTAATTTATTTGGGTGTAGATAAAATTAATATTAATAAGTATAAGAAAGAAAATTATATTCTATATGTAGGTGACAGAGATAGATACAAAAATTTTAAAAATTTAATTTCTGCTTTTAGCAATTCTGAATATTTAAAACAAAATTTTAAATTAGTTTGTTTTGGTGGTGGAAAATTTAAAGAAAGCGAGTTAAGACTTTTTGAAAGCCTAAATATAAAAAATAATTTAATTTTTAAATTCGGGAATGAAGCTGAACTACTAAAAACTTATAAAATATCAAAACTATATGTTTCTTTAAGTTTAATGGAGGGTTTTGGGTTAACTAATCTTGAGGCCATGAGTTCGGGCTGTCCAGTTCTATGCAGTAAAATACCAGTATTTGAGGAAATTTTGTTAGACTCTTGTGAATATGTAGATCCAACAAATATTAAACAGATCCAAGTTAAAATTGAAAAAATTTTAAAATCACAAAGCGAACAAAATAATTTAATAAAAAAAGGCTACAAAAGAGCTAAAAATTTTTCTTGGGAAAAATGTGTATCAGCTACTTCTGAAATTTATAAAAAAATTTTAAATGAAAGATAATTTTATTTCTATCTTAATCACTAATTATAATAAGTCTAAATTTTTAAAAAAAAGCCTAAAGAGTCTATTAGATCAAAATTATAATAATTTTGAAATTATCATATTCGATGATTGTTCGGAGGATAACTCGATTAAGATTATAGAAGAATTTAAAAAAATTAAGTTAATAAAAAATAAAAAAAAAAAATATGATTCTAGTCCATTGAATCAAATCTATGGTTTGATGGAGGCATTTAAACATTCTAGGGGTAAAATAATTTGTTTAATGGATGCTGATGATTATTTTAGAAAAAACAAATTATTTGAGGTAAATAAATATTTTGAATTAAATAACAAAAAAAAAGTTTTGTATAATCTACCTATCGTTTCATCAAGAAATAATTTTGAAACCTCACAAATTAAAAAAAATAGATCTTGGCCTAAAATATTTCCTACAAGTTGCATTTCTATTAAAAGAGACTCCTTAAAACTATTCCTTAAAAATATCGAATTTAAAAAATATGAAAATTTAGAGATAGACGCCAGGATAAATATTTTTTTTTACATTTATTTTAATGAATACAATATATTAAAAAAAAGATTAACAAATTATAATTATGATTATTTAGGAATTACATCTAAAATACCCAAATATTCCAGAAAGTGGTGGTTGAGAAGGTCTGAGGCCTTTGATTACTTAAAAATTGTTTTTTTTAAAAAGAAAATATTATTTAGAATAAATATGGATTATTTAATTACAAAACTCATGTGTTCAATCTTCAAATTTTAAAATATGATTTTAATTTACCTTTATCTTATTTCATTTTCTTTAATAGGATATGGGATGATTGTAAGTAAAGTTTTATCAATTAACTTAAGCTGCTTTGGAATTTATGGAATTTTAGGAATAACTTTTTTAGGGATAGTATCTTACGTAAGCTCAATTTTTATTAGTCACAATATAATTTTTAACTCAATAATATTACTAATCGGATTTTTACTTTTTCTTTATAACTTAATTTTTATAAATAACTTTAAAAGGGAATTTTTTATATTATGCGCAACTTGTTTTTTTACAATTATATTTGTTTTAGTTGCGAAAAATCATGATGATTTTCCATACTATCATTTTCCATATATATCATTATTAACTGAATATTCTCACCCAATCGGAATTGGAGTTCTTAATAATGGTTTTAGAAGCCCGTCCTCAATATTTTTTATAAGTTCAATGTTTTATTTACCAAAATCTAATATTTTTTTATTTCATTTGACCCCAGCCTTTATTCAAATATTTGCAAATATAGTTTTTTTAAGGATGATTTTTGACAAAAAAATTTTCACACTAAATAAATTTTATAATTTTTACAGTTTATTTGCTTTTTGTTTTATTAATATTTTTTTTTATAGATTGGCAGAACACGGCACTGATCGTTCAGGAATGATCTTATTGTTAATTGCATTTGTTTATTTGATACATATTTGCACTCTAGAAAAAAAAATGATTAAAAATTCATCAGACTTTTTCAAAATTTTTGTAATTTTGATATTTTTTGTAATCTCAATTAAACCATTTTATTTAATAAATTTATTATTGTTCATAATAATTTTCTATTATGGTCATACTAGAAAAATATTTTCAAAATTATTATTTACCCCAGTATTTTTTTATTCTTTATCGTTCTTATTTTTTACGATTTTTTTTACTTTTTTGAATTCAGGTTGTTTGATTTTTCCTATATCTCAAACATGCTTTTATAATTTTGAATGGTCTTTGAATAAAGAGATAATTCAAGATGTAAAAGTATGGTTCGAACTTTGGTCCAAAAGTGGAGCTAGACCAAATTTTGTAGTTGAAAACAGAATTGAATATATAAGTGATTTAAATTGGTTTAATTCTTGGTTTCAAAATTATTTTTTTAATAAAGTTTCCGATTTCTTGTTAGGAATTTTTTTTACAATTTTAATTTTTTATTTAATATTTTATAGACCAAATATTAAAAAAAAGACTAAAATTAGCAATTATCATCTACTTTATGTTTTTTTAATTTTCTGTTTAGCAGAATGGTTTTTTAAGCACCCTTCGCTAAGATATGGAGGTTACCATATTTTAGCTTTGGTCTTTTTTATACCTGCTAGCATACATTTAAGTAAATTACAGTTTAGTTTCGAAAGATACTATAAGAAAACTTTTATTTTAGTTTTAGTTATAGTCGTAATTTTTATTTCACGAAATTCTCAAAGGTTAATAAATGAAAATAAGTTATATGAATATAATATATTAGAAAATTTTAATTATAAATTTATTGGTATAATAATTATATAAAAGAGAATAGAGGTAAAATTTATCAAAAAAATTATTTTGGTAAAAATGTATTAATTTTTAGTAATAAATAAGTTATGAAAGAAGTTTATTATTGGTCACCATGTTTAACAAAGGTTGGGACATACAGATCTACAATTAATTCTGCAATATCATTAGCAAATTATTCTAAAAACCAATACTCTGTAAAGATAATAAATTCTTGTGGTGAATGGTCATCTGAGAATGAATTACTTAAAAAAAACAATGTAGAATTAATAAATTTGGGATTTGACTATTTTAGATTCTTACCAAAAACTGGGTATTTAAAGAGTAGATTTTCATACACTGTAATTTTTCTTTTATCTTTTGTACCGTTAATGAGACTGTTATTCAAAAAAAAACCAAGTTTTTTAATAATTCATTTATTAACATTTTTACCACTTTTAATTAATTTTTTAAAAAAAGGTGATTCAAAAATTATACTAAGAATTTCTGGATTTCCTAAATTAACATTATTACGAAAAATTATTTGGAAAATTTCGTCAAAGAATATATTTAAAGTTACATGTCCATCAGAAGATTTAAGAAAACAATTAACTCAAAAAAATATTTTTACGCAAGATGAAATTTTTTTTTTACCAGATCCAATAATTAAAGTAAGCGAGTTTAAGAAAGATTTTCCAGAAAGCAATGAATTTTCTAAAAGAAAATATTTTATATCTGCAGGGAGACTAACTTATCAAAAAAATTTTAATTATTTAATCAATGAGTTTTACGAGTTTACAAAAATTAATTTTGATTATGATCTTTATATTTTTGGAGAAGGTGAAGACAGGCTAAAATTACAAAAACAAATAAATAAAAAAAAAATAAATAATAGAGTTTTTTTGAAAGGTTATACTAAAAAGATTAATACATATATGCAAAATGCAGAAGCTTTTGTTCTCTCTTCATTATGGGAGGATCCTGGTTTTGTATTAATTGAGGCTGCTATGAATAATTTATTTATAATATCCAGTGACTGCAAAAATGGTCCAACAGAATTTCTTAACAATGGTGAGGGTGGAATTTTATTTAAAAGCAACAAAAAAAATGCTCTATTTAATGCATTTAAGAATTTTAAAGAAATTAGAACATCTCAGATCTATTTATCTAAAATAAAGGTGGCAAAAAAAAATTGTAAAAAGTATTCCTTATTAAATCATTATATTATTTTAATTTCTAAAATTTTAAGATCTTAAAAAAGGTATTAGAAGCATATAATATTTTCTCAGATTCCTATTTAAATCATATCTAGCAAGACTTTTATAGGTATAATTAATTTTATTTTTTAGATGATTTCTGTTTTTCAAAAATAGTAAAATTAATTTAGAGAGTCTTTTATAATCTCCAACATTAAATAAATATCCCCCCTTTCCATTAAGAAGTATTTCCTTTGGACCAGTAGGACAGTCTGTGGAAATTATAAATTTCTTTAATACAGCGGCTTCTAACAAAACATTTGGAAGACCCTCATATTTTGAGGATAGAATAAATAAGTCAGACTTTAAAATATATGGATAAGGATTATCTAAATAGTTTTTTATTTTTACATAATTATCCAGGTCGTGTTCTTTGATATAGTTCTTTAAGTTGTTTTGTTCAATACCACTTCCAAGTATCAGTAATTTAACTTTAATTTTACGTTTTAAAAGATTAATAGATTTTAAAAGTGTAATTTGATCTTTTTGATCGGTAAGTCTACCAATATTTATTATCTTAAATCCATTGTTAAAAAAATTGTAATTTATTTTCTTTTTTGATTTTTTTTTTATCTCTTTTTCATTTAATGGATTATATATATTCACAACTTTAATTTTAAATTTTGTTTCCATTTGTTTTTTAAAATCTAAACTATTTACTACCACTTTATCAG
>CACJXB010000019.1:0-16051 GCA_902597265.1 uncultured Pelagibacteraceae bacterium
ACAAATTAACAAAAGAGGTATTTTTGCTAATGAATGATCTCTTATCTTATAATTTAAATTATGATTTTTAAGATCAACAGTTGAGCTTATGCCAGAATTTTTAATTTTTTCTGAAACATTAATCGCGTAATCATTAAATTCTTCTGATATTGGAATTACAACTGATTGCAAAGGAGATATCCAAAATGGAAATTTTCCTGCATAATTTTCAATTAAAATTCCTATAAATCTCTCAAGTGATCCAAACAAGGCTCTATGTAACATCACTGGAACTTTTTTTGAACCATCCTTGTCTACATATGAAGCACCCAGTCTGCCTGGTAAATTAAAATCAACTTGTAAAGTTCCACACTGCCAATCTCTTCCAATGGCATCTCTTAAAACAAATTCAATTTTTGGCCCATAAAATGCACCTTCACCTTTGTTAATACTATATTCTAATTTAGTTGCTTTCACTGCCTTTAATAAAGCAGTTTCTGACTTATCCCAAACTTTATCATCTCCAACTCTTACTTCAGGTCTATCGGAATATTTTAAAATTACGTTTTCAAATCCAAGATCTTTATAAATTTCTAATATTAAATTTGTAACTATTAAACACTCATCTGTAATCTGATCCTCAGTGCAAAATATGTGAGCATCATCTTGAGTAAAGGCTCTTACTCTTAGCAACCCATGAAGTGCTCCAGATGGTTCATAACGATGTACTTTTCCAAATTCCGACATTTTCAATGGTAAATCTTTATAACTTTTTAAACCCTGTTTAAAAACTTCAACACACCCGGGGCAGTTCATAGGTTTAATTGCAAAGACTTTTTCATCAGGAGTTGTAGATGTGTACATATTTTCTCCAAATTTTTCCCAATGTCCGGATTTTTCCCATAAAGTTCGATCTAATACCTCTGGGGTATTAATTTCTTTATAACCGGCTATGTTTTGCTTCATTCTCATATAATCAATTAATTTTTGAAAAAGCGTCCATCCTTTCTCATGCCAAAAAACAGAGCCAGGACTTTCTTCTCTAAAATGAAATAAATCCATTTCTTTACCTATTTTTCTATGATCTCTTTTTTCTGCTTCTTCAATTCTTTTTAAATAATTATCTAAATCCTTTTGACTTGCCCAGCTTGTTCCATATATTCTTTGAAGCATTTCATTTTTAGAGTCCCCTTGCCAATAAGCTCCAGAAACTTTTGTTAGCTTGAAAAATTTACCTATTAGACCAGTTGAAGCAAGGTGAGGTCCTCTACATAAATCGTACCATTCACCGTGGAAATATATAGACACTTCCTCACCTTCAGGTATTCTTTCTATTAGTTTAGCTTTATAAATTTCCCCTTTGTTTTTGAAATGTTTTATTGCTTTGTCTCGTTTCCAAATTTCTCTTTTAGTTTTTTCATTACGATCTACTATTTCTTTCATCTTTTCCTCAATTTTACTCAAATCCTCTTCTGTGAAAGGCTCTTTTCTTGCAAAATCATAATAAAAACCATTTTCTATAACTGGTCCTATTGTAACCTGCGTTCCAGGAAATAATTCTTGAACTGCCATCGCTAAAATATGAGCAGTATCATGTCTTATAGTTTCTAACCCTTCCTTATTCTTTTTTGTAAATATTTTTAATGAGCAATTCTTCTCTATTAAAAAGTTTAGATCTTTTAATTCACCATCAACACTTATAACAATTGCCTCTTTGGCTAGAGATTTACTTATTCTTTCAGCAACCTCAAATCCTCTAACTTTTTTTGGGAAATCTAGACTATTTCCATCTGGTAATGTAATTGTAACCATCTAATTAATTAATCTTTTATACTCTGAATAAGTAGAAAAACACATTTTTTCAACATTAAACTTTTTAATAACGTTTTTTCTACCTTCAATACCCATTTTTTTCAATGAGGTTTCATCCATAGTTAGAGCACGCATCATTTTTTTTGCTAATGACTTAGAGTCACCAGACTCAAATAAAAAACCAGTTTTTTCATCTATAATTGTTTCATTAGATCCACCAATATTACTTGCAATTATTAATTTTTGCATTGATTGGGTTTCAACAGAAACTCTTCCAAATGCCTCTGGCTCGACAGAAGCTGAAACTACTATATCTGAAATCTTGTAAGCCAAAGACATATCTTTACAATGATCAAAAAATTTTACTTGATTAGTAATTTTATATTTTTCAGTTAATTCAATTAATTTTTTTTTATATTGATCTCTTCCTTGATCATTACCCAAAATGACTGCATAAAATGCTTCATACCCAAGTTCTATATTTACTAAATTTACTGCGTTTAGGAATAACTCTTGTCCTTTCCAAGCAGTAAGCCGGCCTGGCATTAGTATAATTTTTTTTTCTCTATTTAATCCCCATTCATTTAAGAGTTTTTTTTCATCCTCATCAATTTTTGTTGAAGGATCAAAATAATCAACATTTATACCTCTAAATATTACTAAAAGTTTCTTTTTTACATTGATTAATTCTGAGTAATTATCTTTTATATGTGAAAAAATAAAATTTGAACCTGCTATGATTAAATTTGATCTAAGCATTATTGAATTATAAAATTTTTTGATTTTACCCTGGAAATTATATGTACCATGATAAGTTGTAACAAATTTTCTGCCTGTAAGTTTTGTTGCAAATAAACATGACCATGCAGGTGCACGACTTCGAGCATGAACAATAGAAATATTATAAAATAAAATAATTCCAATTAATATTATTGCATTTAAAAATATTATTAGTGGATTTTTACTATCAACAGGTAATTTAATAATTCTTACTTTTTTTTTATCTACAAATTTAATTAATTCTCCTCCACTAGTTACAACAAATGACTCACAATTATTTTCAGGTAAATAGTGAGCAATATCATAGCAACCTGTTTCAGCTCCACCAAACCCTAGTCTTGGAATAACTTGTAGAACTTTTAAATTAGACGACATTTGATATGATTATATAATAATAGACTTAACTAATAAACTTTTATGATTAAATTCAATCGCATAAGAATAAATAAATTACTAAAAATTAGATATTTAAAGATTTTTCAAAAAGAAAATACTTTTCTAATTTTTTTACATGGATTTATGTCTGATTTAGAGGGAAAAAAACCAAAAACTCTTCATACTTTTGCAAGACAGAATAAACTTGGATTTTTAGCATTAGAATATTCAGGGCATGGTAAATCTAGTGGTAAATTTACTGAAGGGAACATCTCAAAATGGACCCAACAAACAAATTATTTGATAAAAAAAATCGTAAAGAAAAATAAAATTATCTTTGTTGGATCAAGTATGGGTGCTTGGATATCTTTAAACTTAATAAGAAAATTTAGTAAACAAACTATTGGATTTGTTGGTATAGGATCAGCACCTGAATTTTTAGAAAAATTAATGTGGAAAAAATTTTCAAAAAAAATGCAGCGAGATATCAAAAAAAATGGGGTCATTAATTTAAGACATGGAAAATATGAATATCCAATAACCTACCAATTAATAAAAGATGGAAGGAAAAATGGAATTTTTAATAAATCTTATCTGCAAAATATTAAGATAACTATGATACATGGAAAAAATGATGAGTCTGTGCCAATTATTTACTCTAAAAAAATTTTAAGACTTTTTAGGAATGCAAAAAAAAAACTTGTGATTATTAAAGGTGGTGATCATAGCCTTTCAAAACCAAAATGGCTTAATATAATAAAAAAAGAAATAAAATTAATGATTTAACTAACTTCTTTAATATCTAATTTTGAAGTTATTGGATATTCAAGTTTACCAATCATCTCTTTTGGACAAATTTGTACAAAATTTTTAACTTCCTGATCAAAATTTTTAATTATATTTTCAGATAAAAATGACTCTGTTTCTTCAAAATGCTCTTTTACTAAATTTTTTAGATACTTCTTCCAATAATCGGTTTCAACATTTTGCCAAACTACACTCTCTGGATTTACTTTTTTATCAAAGCTTTTTGATTTATCATAAATAAATGCCATACCTCCAGTCATTCCAGCTGCAAAATTATCACCTACATCACCAAGAATTACAGCTGTGCCTCCTGTCATATACTCACAGCCATTCGAGTCACATCCTTCAATTACTGTAATTGCACCTGAATTTCTTACTGCAAATCTGTCACCTGCTTGACCTGCTGCAAAAAGTTTTCCAGAAGTAGCACCATAAAGTACAGTATTGCCAATAATTGTATTGTTATTTGAAATCAAATTACTTTCATCGGGAATTCTTATAGAAATTGTTGCACCAGATAATCCTTTTCCAACATAATCATTAGCATCTCCTTTAAGATTAAGTTTTAAACCTTTTAAAGCAAATGCACCAAAAGATTGACCAGCAGACCCTTTAAAATTTAAATTTAAAAAATTTTCGTTAAGTTTTTCATATCCATATTTTTTATATAAATGATGAGAAATTCTTGTTCCAACAGCTCTATTTGTATTTTTAATTAAAAATTCTTTTTCAATTTTTTTTGAGTTATCTAAATATTTTTCAATTTCAGGCCAAATTTCTTGATCTAATGTATCTGGCACTTCATTTATAGCTGGTAATTCACAGTATCTTTTATTATTTCCAGGGTCTGCTTGTACGAATAAAGGATTTAAATCCAAATCATCTAAATTTGGTGAAGCTTTACTAACCTGCATTAATAAATCAGTTCTGCCAATTATCTCATTTAACGATTTAAATCCTAACTCTGCTAGAATTTCTCTAACCTCTGTAGCAATAAAAGTAAAAAGATTAACAATTTTATCTGGTGTTCCCGTAAATTTTTCTCTTAATTTTTCATCTTGAGTACAAACGCCTACAGGACATGTATTCGAATGACATTGTCTAACCATTATACATCCCATAGCAACCAAAGCTGTTGTTGCCACACCATATTCCTCTGCACCCATCATTGCAGCTATCACGACATCTCTGCCAGTTTTTATTCCACCATCAGTTCTTAGTGTAACTTTATGTCTTAAATTATTTAACGTTAAGACTTGATTAGCTTCAGTCAGACCCATTTCCCATGGAATACCAACGTACTTCACACTAGTCTGTGGTGTAGCACCTGTTCCACCATTATGACCAGAAATTAGGATAATGTCAGCTTTTGCCTTAGCAACACCTGCTGCAATAGTTCCTACTCCTGAGGATGCAACTAATTTAACTCCAATTCTTGCTTTTGGGTTAATTTGTTTTAAATCGTATATTAATTGAGCTAAATCCTCTATTGAGTATATATCGTGATGAGGAGGTGGCGATATCAAAGTCACACCTGGCGTTGAATGTCTTAATTTAGCTATTTCTTCTGTAACTTTAAAACCAGGCAATTGTCCTCCTTCGCCTGGTTTTGCTCCTTGTGCAATCTTAATTTCAATCTCGTTACAATTATTTAAGTAATTTACTGTCACTCCAAATCTTGCTGAAGCAATTTGTTTCACTCTAGAATTTGCACTGTCTCCATCACTCATAATTTTAAATCGACTTTCGTCTTCTCCGCCTTCTCCACTACATGAAGCACCTTTTATTCTATTCATACCAATAGCCAATGTTTCATGCGCCTCTTTTGATAATGCTCCATGAGACATACTTCCACTTCCAAATCTTTTTAAAATTTTTTCAATCGGTTCAACTTCAGAAATATCTATTTGTGGTCCAAGTTTTTTTTTTCTAAAATCAATTAAATCTCTTAGATTTATTGGTGGTAAATTATATATTCCCTCAACATACTTCTTATAAGCTGAATATGATTTGGATCCTACAGCACTTTGTAGCAAATGAATTAATCTACCTTGGTATTGATGTGTTTCACCATTTTTTCTATATCTATAAATACCACCAATAGGCAAAACATTATCTGTACTTTTAAATGCCTCTTCGTGAATTTGATGAATCTTTTTTTCAATACCCATCAATCCAATTCCTGAAATTTTAGAAGTTACACCTGGAAAATATTCATTAACTATTGTCCTGCTAAGACCTACTGTTTCAAAATTACACCCACCTCTATAAGAACTTAAAACAGAAATTCCCATTTTAGACATTATCTTGAGAAGACCAGCATTTACAGATTTTATATACCTCGATACACAATCATCAAAACTAAATTGACCAAATAATTTTTTTTCGTGTCTATGGTACAAACTATCAAAAGCTAAATAAGGATTTATAGTTGTTGCACCTACTCCTATCAAGGTAGCATAAGAATGTGTGTCAAGAGCCTCGCCAGATTGTACATTAATTGAAACATATCCTCTTAATTTTTTTTCAATTAAAAAAGTATTAATTGCACCTACACACAATAACATTGGCATTGGCAATTTATCTAGAGAGATTTCTTTATCACTTAAAATTAATTGGGTAGCACCTTGACGAACAGCAATTTCAGCTTCTTTTTGAATTCTTCTAATAGAATTAAACAAATTTTCTTTACGAGAGAATGTACACTCAATTAATACTGAATTTTTACCAAAAAAATTTATAAATTTATTAAATTGTGAATTAGATAATATTGGACTATTCAACACATAAATATTTTCTTTAGTTAAAGTATCAAAATCTAATATATTGCCTAAATTTCCAAATCTTGTTTTTAAACTCATAACTTTATTTTCTCTTAATGAATCGATAGGTGGATTTGTAACTTGACTAAAATTTTGTCTAAAAAAATGATAAAGAGGTCTGTATTTGTCTGATAGCACTGCTAAAGGAGTATCATCTCCCATTGAACCGGTAGCCTCTTTAGCATCCTCTGCCATTGGGTGTAAAATTAACTCTAAATCTTCTATACTAATCCCAAATGTGTGTTGTCTTCTTCTAAGATCTTCTCCCTCAAAATTATTTTTCTCATTTGAGATAACTAATTTTTCATCTAAATCAATTATTTGAGAATTGAAATGTTTATACTCTTTAGCTAAGTAATCTTTAATTTGATCATTAGAAAAAACTTTTCCTTTTTCGATTCTTACCCCAATAATTTCACCTGGACCAAGTCTTCCTTTTGATAAAATTTTTTTTTCATTAAGTTCTATCATCCCTGTCTCGGAACCTGCAAAAAGAAGTTTGTCTTTCGTGATTGCATATCTCAGAGGTCTCAATCCATTTCTATCATTTGCTGCAATTACCCACTCATTATCACTTGCTGCAATTGCTGCAGGTCCGTCCCAAGGTTCCATGGTACTATTTAGAAAATTAAATAATTGTTGATGACTTTTGGGTAATGTTTTGTTTTTTTTTGACCATGCGTCTGGGATTAGCATTAATTTGGCTAAAGGGGCAGGTTGTCCAGATTTATTTAATAATTCAAAAACATTATCTAATGCTGCTGAGTCTGAAACACCCTTTTGGATTACTGGTTTCAGATTATCTACATCATCAAAAAGAGGACTGCTCATTTCTTGTTCATGAACTTTCATCCAATTTTTGTTTCCTTTATATGTATTAATCTCACCATTATGTGCGATTGCTCTAAATGGTTGAGCCAAACTCCAGCTTGGTGCTGTATTTGTTGAAAATCTTTGATGAAAAATTGCGTATCTTGAAATGAACCTTTTGTCTTTTAAGTCTAAGTAAAAATCAGAGATAGCTTCAGCTAAAAACATTCCTTTATAAATAATTGATTTTGAGCTTATAGAGCAAACATAGAAATTATTTAGAGATAAATTAAAAGCTTTGTTTTCAATTTTTTTTCTTGTCTCATAAATTTTTCTTTCTAAATTTTTATCAAGTAAATTTTGATCATTTGATTTAAACAATACCTGAATAATCTCTGGCATTGTTTGAAAGGCTTTTTCTCCTAAAACTTTAGGATTAACTGGTACTTGTCTCCAACCATAAATGCTAAAGTTATTTTTTGTGAGCTCACTCTCTACAATTGTCTTACAACTCTCTTGTGCAGAGTAATCGTTTCTTGGTAAAAAAATCATACCTACACAAATTTCAGAATTATCATAGTCATGGCCAGTAACCTCGATTTTTTCTATGAAAAAATCTTTTGGTATTTCTACATGAATCCCAGCTCCATCTCCTGTCTTTCCATCTGCATCAACAGCTCCTCGATGCCAAACAGCTTTTAATGCCTCAATACCGTATTCAACAACTGCTCTAGATTTTTTTCCTTCAGTAGATGCAATTAATCCTACACCACATGCATCATGCTCCATTTCCTTAGAGTAAACATGATTTCTTGTTAGTAATTCCAAGTTTTTTTTATAATTTTGCATTATGCGACTTTATTTTTTTTAAATTCGATATTTTCTAAATAAGTCTTAATTGAAGAGGCTGCATCTCGACCATCTTTAATTGCCCAAACAACTAAAGATGCACCTCTTACTATATCTCCAGCAGCAAAAACTCCTCTTAAGTTAGTTTCCATTGTGTTAAAGTCAGTCCTCAACGTTCCCCACTTAGTGACTTGCAAATCCTGAGAGTCGAATAATAATGGTAAATCTTCTGGATCAAATCCTAGAGCCTTAATTACCATATCTGCCTTTATTTCAAATTCTGCTCCCTCTTTGATTTCTGGTCTTCTTCTTCCAGTTTCGTCTGGTTCACCTAATCTTATTTGATTAACTACAAGATTTTCAATTTTATTTTTTCCTTTAAATTCTTTAGGGCTTGATAACCAAACAAATTCCACACCTTCTTCCTCTGCATTAGAGACTTCTCTAGCAGATCCAGGCATATTATCTTTATCCCTCCTGTAAAGACATTTAACAGATTTTGCTTTTTGTCTCACAGATGTTCTTACACAGTCCATGGCTGTATCACCACCACCTATTACAACAACATCTTTTCCTTCTGCATTTAAGGTTCCGTTATCAAATAATTTTACATCATCACCCAGACCTTTTTTATTTGACGCTGTCAAAAATTCCATTGCAGGAAAAATGTTTTCTAAATCATTTCCAGGCAAGTTCACTTCTCTGGGTTTATATACTCCTGTTGCAATTAAAATTGCATCATGTTTTTTTCTTAGTTGATCAAGAGTTGCATCTTTACCAACTTCAAAATTTTGAATAAATTCAATACCACCTTCTCTGAGTAATTTTGTTCTTCTTTCTACGACATGTTTTTCTAATTTGAAATTTGGAATACCATAAATCAATAATCCTCCCGCTCGATCGTAACGATCATAAACAGTAATTTTATATCCATTTTTCCTTAATTGTTCAGCAGCAGCCAGACCAGCTGGACCAGCACCAATTATTCCCACACTTTGATCTTTTTCATGATTAACTGAAATTGGTTTAATCCAACCTTTTTCCCAAGCAGTATCAGTTATATATTTTTCCACTGAGCCAATAGTTACTGTCCCGTGTCCTGATTGTTCTATGACGCAATTTCCTTCACACAATCTATCTTGTGGACATATTCTTCCACAAACTTCTGGCATATTGTTTGTACTTTGAGATAATTCGTATGCTTCTTTTAATCTTCCCTCAGCAGTAAGTTTTAACCAATCAGGTATATTGTTACTTAAGGGGCAATGAACTTGACAAAAAGGGACACCACATTGAGAACATCTACTTGACTGCTCCTCAGCTTTCTTAGTGATAAAATCATCATATATTTCATTAAAATCATCTTTCCTGTTTCCGACATCTCTTTTAGGTGGATTTTGCTGACCTATATTTACGAATTTTAGCATTTTATCAGTCATATATTTTAAAATTTATGGCAAATTATACATTGTTTTTGTTATTAAAAGGATTATTTAGGTCAGTAAACTTGACCTAAAATTATTAATATTTAGCTTAAAATATATAAAATTTAATTTTTGCATACCTAATATGATTAAATCGAATTGTTTAAAATAGATATTTTTTAAGTTACGACACATTAATGTTTCAAGATTTTATAGAAATTCTTATTCTCTCTGCAATACAAGGTATATCTGAATTTTTACCAATAAGCTCCTCTGCACATTTAATTTTAATTTCAAATTTCTATGATTTTAAAACAAGTTCTTTATTAATAGATATTAGCCTGCATTTAGGTTCTTTGTTTGCAATCATGTTTTATTTTAAAAAAGATCTACTTGATCTCAAAAATAATAAAAAACTTTTAGGTTTAATTATAGTTGGTTCAATTCCATTAATGATATTTGGATACATACTTCATTCTAGTAATCTTATCTATTTTGTTAGAAATGTAGAAATTATTGCTTGGACAACATTATTTTTCAGTTTTATTCTTTATTTTTCAGATCAAAGTAAAATAGAAAAAAATATATCTAAAAACCTCAATTTAAAATCAATTATATTCATTGGGATATTTCAAATTCTAGCTCTAATTCCTGGTGTTAGTAGAGCAGGAATTACAATAACTGCTGGGCGGTTTTTAAATTTCAATAGAGTAGACTCGACTAAGATATCTTTTTTGTTATCAATCCCAGCTTTAATTGGTGCAAGTTCTCTTGGTATCACAGACGCGTTTAAAGAAACTTTAGAGATAAGTTATTTATCAATTATTGCAATTGTTTTATCTTTTTTATTTTCGTTCATAACAGTTAAATACTTTCTAAAATATGTGAATAATTTTTCTTTAAATATTTTCGTAATCTATAGAGTTTTTTTAGGAATAATTTTACTTTTAATAATATATCTCTAAATTGTTTTTTTTATTAATGGTAATAATTGAGATAATAGAACTCCACATAATATAAAAAAGCAACCTAAAAGATTGTTAATTCCCAATAACTGATTTAATAAAAACCATGCTGCTATTGTTGCAAATACTCCTTCTAAGGAAAAAATTATTGCTGCTGGAGCTGGTGTAATATTTTTTTGGGCATAAATCTGTAATACAAAAGCAAATCCACCAGATAAAATTCCAGCATACAAAATTGAATCTATTTCGTTCATAATATTTCTGATTACAAACTCTTCATAGATGAGCCCAATTATAAATGAAAGCAAAGCAACTATTAAAGTTTGAATAGCTCCCAGTGTTAAGGGCAAATTATATTTAGTAACAATGATACCTGTAAAAATAATATGTGAACTCCAGAATAAAGCACCAAGAATTACTAAACTATCTCCAAGTCTTACAGTTGCATCCTGAAAATTTGTCAATAAATATCCTCCAATCAGACACAATATTACTGATGGCCATACACTCCAATGTAGAGATTTCTTCCTATAAAAATAAATTATGATTGGAACCATAGGTACGTAAAAAATTGTAAAAAAGGCAGCATTAGCGACATCTGTATAAAGTAGTGCAACTTGTTGTAACGCTGAACCCAAAAAAAGTGATACTCCAATTAAAAACGAGAGAACTAAAAAAGTTTTTAAATCTATTTTAAACTCTAATCTAAATTTTTTTACTTCAAATAAAATTGCCAAGGGAATAATAGCTAAAAATCCAACAAAAAACCTTACTGCATTAAAAGTAAAAGGGCCTATATCATCCATTCCAGTATCCTGAGCAATAAATGTAGTCCCCCAAATAAACGTGCACAGTAAAGCGCTAAAAAGTGATGTAGTTTTTGACATAATTTGGATTAAACAGCTAACTTATAAGCAAAATTTTTACCTAAATTTTCTTTTAAATCATTATTAAACCGAGCTGCCTCAGCCCCATCGATTATTCTATGGTCGTAAGATAAAGACAAAGGTAAAATTACTCTTGTTACAAATTTGCCGTCCGAAAAGATTTGTTTTTTTTCAGATTTTCCTACACCCAAAATTGCAACTTCAGGAAAATTTATAATCGGTGTAAAAAAAGAACCACCAATTCCTCCTAAGCTTGTTATTGTCATTGAACCACCAAATAATTCTTTTTTATCAATTTTAAGATTTCTACATTGATCACTTAATTTTTTTAGTTCCGAACTTATAATATTTATATTTTTATTGTCAGCATTTCTAAGTTTAGGAACCATTAAACCATGAGGTGTATCTACAGCAATACCAACATGGTAATATTTTTTTACTGTCATTTTACCCTCATCAATTTCATCGATTGAACTATTAAAATTTGGAAATTTTTTTAATGAAGCGGTTAAAGCTTTAACAATAAAGGCTAAAGGTGTAATTTTTTTTTTTTCACCTGTGTAAATATCAGTCAAAGATGTTCTAAATTCCTCTAATTCAGTTATATCTGCTTCATCATGATTGGTCACATGAGGAATATTGGTCCATGAATTCATTAAATATTTGGATGAAAGTTTTTTAACCCTTGGGATATCCTTAATTTCTACTTCCCCAAAATCAGAGTGTGCGTATTCTTGTTTAAGTTTTTCATTATTTTTAATTTCAGGTTTTGGAATTTCATAAGTTTTTGATGCTACAAATAACTTGATATCATTTTCAACAACCCTACCTTGACGTTGACTACCAGCCACACGATCAATATCTACACCTAATTCTCTTGCAAATTTTCTTGCTTTCGGTGATGCTGTAGTTTTTCCTGGTAAGTTTTTTGCTATTAGATTTTGAGGATTAGATTTTTGTTTAACCTCTACTTTTTTTTCTTCATTAATTATTTTTGGTCGTGAGTTTGAGGGTTTCTTTTCAATTTCTTTCTCCTTAATCTCTAATTCTAAAATATCTGAACCTTCAGATACCTTATCACCAATTTTTACTTTTAATGAAGAAACTATTCCACTTTCTGTTGAGGGGATTTCTACACTAGATTTATCACTTTCGATAGTAATAAGAGGATCGTTCTTCTGAATTTTTTGTCCATCTTTAATTAAAACCTCAATAACTTCTACATCTTTAAATTCACCAATATTAGGAACTTTAATATTTTTTTTTGACATTTTATAGTTTAGTTGGCATTGGTTTATTAGGGTCAATTTTATATTTTTTTAAAGCCTCTGAAGCATATTTAGATGCTATTAGTTGCTCTTTAGCTAATATACTCAATCCATAGGTTACAACATGTTCCTTATCTACCTCAAAAAATTTTCTTAAATTTTTTCTTGTATCACTTCTACCAAATCCATCTGTCCCTAAAGAATAAAAACTTTTGTTTACGAAAGGTCTAATTTGATCAGAGTTCATTCTCATATAATCAGAGGCAGCCAAAACTGGTCCCTCTGTTTTACCTAAACATTTTTCAACAAAAGATTTTTTTTGTTCTTTATCTGGATTTAAAAGATTATATCTCTCTACCTCTAAACCATCTTTTCTTAATTCATTAAAACTAGTTATACTCCAAACTTCACTATCTATTTGGTATTCTTTTTGAAGTATTTCTGCACCTGCAATCATTTCTCTTAAAATTGTACCAGATCCTAAGAATTGAATTTTTGTTTTTTTAAATTTATTAAATTCTTTTATTTTATACATACCTCGTAAAATTCCTTCTTCACAAGATTTGTCCGATGGCATAGCAGGATGAGGATAATTTTCATTCATAGTTGTAACGTAGTAAAAAACATTCTCTTTCTTTTCATGCATTCTTTTTAATCCTTCTCTAAAAATAACTGCTAATTCATAATGGAACGTCGGATCGTAAGATACACAATTAGGAATTGTTGATGCCATAAGATGACTGTGGCCATCTTGGTGTTGTAAGCCTTCTCCAGCTAAAGTTGTTCTTCCAGCTGTAGCACCAATTAAGAATCCTCTCGACTGACTATCAGCTCCCGCCCATGCAAAATCACCAATTCTTTGAAAACCAAACATGGAATAAAAAAGATAGATAGGTATCATTTCAATATCATGATTAGTGTAAGAGGTTCCAGCAGCAATCCAAGAAGACATAGCACCAGCCTCTGTTATACCTTCCTCTAAAACTTGCCCACTTTTTTCTTCTCGGTAGGAACTCAATTGTGCTGAATCTTCAGGCTCATATTTTTGCCCCTCATGTGCATAAATTCCAACTTTTTGAAAAAAACCTTCCATACCAAAAGTTCTAGCTTCATCTGGAATAATAGGTACTAGTCTTGGAGCAACATTTTTATCTCTTAACAGATTTGTTAACATTCTAACTAATGCCATCGTAGTGGACATTTCTTTTTTTCCAGTAGACTCCTTCATATTATCAAAAATATCTTTAGGAGGAGCTTTTATTGATTTTGCATATGTGGTTCTTTCTGGAATAAATCCTCCTAATTGAAGTCTTCTATCTTTGATATATTTTATTTCTGGAGAATTTTGATCTGGTTTATAATATTCAATATTTTTTACTTGTTGATCTGTTAAAGGAACATCAAATCTATCTCTGTAGTACATTAAATCGTCAACATCTAATTTCTTAGTTTGGTGAGTAGTATTTACACTTTCTCCACTTTTGCCCATTCCATAACCTTTAATAGTTTTAGCAATTATTACTGTTGGACTACCAATGTTTTTAGATGCTTTATCGTAAGCAGCATAAACTTTATGTGGATCATGCCCACCTCTATTTAACCTCCAAATATCTTTATCTGAAAGACTTGAGACAAGTTCTTGGGTTTCTTTATATTTTCCAAAAAATTTTTCTCTCACGTAAGCTCCATTTCGAGCTTTCATAGCTTGATATTCACCATCAACAGTTTCATTCATGGTTTTGACTAAATGACCTGTTTTATCGTTTGCTAAAAGTGGATCCCAGTAAGAACCCCATATTACTTTAATTACATTCCATCCAGCTCCACGAAAGATGCCCTCTAATTCTTGGATTATCTTTCCATTGCCACGTACGGGTCCATCTAATCTTTGTAAATTACAATTTATAACAAATATTAAATTATCTAATTTTTCCCTAGCAGCCAAACCAATGGCACCTAGCGACTCTGGTTCATCCATTTCTCCATCACCTAAAAATGACCAAACTTTTCTACCCTCGTTTTTTATTAAGCCTCTGTTAATTAAATATTTCATATACCTTGCTTGATATATAGCCAACATTGGTCCGAGCCCCATTGAGACAGTTGGAAATTGCCAGAAATTTGGCATCAACCAAGGATGTGGATATGATGATAATCCTCCGGGGTTTACCTCTTGTCTAAAACTATCTAATTGTTTTGCACTAAGCCTTCCCTCTAAATAAGCTCTAGCATACATACCTGGTGCACTATGACCTTGAAAATAAATTAAGTCTCCACCAAATTTATTATTTTTTGCTCTCCAAAAATGATTCATCCCAACATCATAAAGAGTTGCTGCAGATGCAAATGTTCCAATATGACCACCAAGTTCAGGAAATTTTTTATTAGCTCTAACTACCATCGCAGCTGCATTCCATCTTATCAATGACCTTATCCTTCTTTCAATATTTTGATCACCATTAGATTTTTTTTCCTCGTTTGTTGGTATTGTATTTATATATGGAGTATTTTGTGTATATGGAATATTGGCACCCTCCATGTAAGCTTTATTAATTAATTCTTTAATTAAATAATGAGCTCTATGATTACCATCTTTTTCAATAACAGCAGATAGAGACTCCAACCATTCACTTGTTTCTAATGGATCAATATCTCCATCTTTTGAAAACTGAATTTCAGATTTTTCTTTTTCAATTTTTTCAATGTTTGATCTTTGTTTTTTTTCTGACTCCAAAGCTTTTTCTGCTTCTTTAATCAAATTTTCTGTATTTTTGGGAACTTCTTTGGCTTGATCTGAAATTTTTTCTTTATTTGTTATGCTGATTAAAAAATCTCCTTTTGAAACTTTATCTCCAACTTTTACATTTATTGTGTCTACTTTGCCTGAGAATATAGAGGGTACTTCAACACTTGATTTATCGCTTTCAATAGTAACTACAGGATCATTTTTTTCTATTTCTTGACCCTCTTTTACCAAAATTTCAATTACCTCCACATTCTCAAAATCACCAATATCTGGAACTAATAATTTTTCAGTCATTTGTTTAAGGCTTATACAACATAAAAGTTACTTATCTTCTAATTCTAACACATTATGTCCAATTTTTTGACATTCTTTAAGTACATGCTTCAAAAATGATTAAAAAGTTATTAAATCTACTTATTCAGCCAAAAGTTAGCCCATGTATAGATGCTAAAACTTGGATACAAAAAATTTTATTAGAAGAGAAATACGGAAAAATTAATTCTTAAATTCTCTCAATACATAAGGCT
>CACJXB010000020.1:0-15644 GCA_902597265.1 uncultured Pelagibacteraceae bacterium
ATGAATTATTAAAGAAATATTATTTTTATATCTTTTGAATAGCTTATCTAAAGCTTGTGCATTTCTTATATCAATATTGCAATGAACATAGTTTTTATTCTCTTTGATCATTTTTCTTTTTATCCAAGAAGTTGATCCATCCTCACCAAAGAAAAATTTTCTTAAATTATTATCAATACCAATAACCTTAAATTTTTTTTTTGAAAAAAAACTTACAGCTTCTGAACCTACGAGACCATTAGCACCTGTAATTATAACAATTGACATATTTTATTTTTGAGTTTTTAAAAGCTCTTTTTTATTTTCTATTAACCATTTGTAAGTATCTTTCACAATATTCATAATATTTTTTTTTGGTGACCATTTATAAGTTTTTGTAATATAAGAATTATCAGTTAGATAATAGGGGATGTCATAAATACTGGTTTTTCTTTGTCTCTTAAATTTAATTTTATTTCCAGTAACTTTTTCGCATATAATAGTTAGATCTTTAAGAGAGGTATAGCTTTTAGTTGAACCTCCCACACAAAACTTTTTATTATAAATCTTATTAAAATTTTTAATTTGAATGTTAATCAATCTCAAAAGATCGTCAATATGAAGAACATCTCTTAATTGATTCCCATTACCACCATAACCAATGTAACTTAAGTTTTTTTTTCTATAATGACGCCATATCCACAAACTAACAAAACCTTGATCTTGCTTTCCAAATTGCATAGGTCCGGATATTACACCACAACGATTAATCAAATATTTTAATCCAAAAGCATAAGAAAATTCTTCGATCATCAACTCGGATGCAAATTTAGTATAGCCGTAAAAAGATTTTGGTTTTAGAGTATCAAATTTTTCATTAATCTTTTTTTTAATTTTAATTTTTTTTTTTATCTTTTTATCTTTTATGATTTCATTTATTTTTTCAATCGAGTTTACTCTACTTGAGGAAATAAAAATTATTTTTGATTTATCTTTTTTGGATTTTTTCAATATATTAAAAGTCCCAACTAGATTTGTATTAAATACTTTATCAATATCTTTTCTAGAAACTTCAACTGCAGCTTCCGCACAACAATCTATAATTAAATCAAATTTTGGTAATTTTGAAAATTTTTTGGAATCAAAAATATCAAATTTATAATTTTTTATTTTGTTTTCTTTTAATTTTTTAAAATTTATTATAGAACTTTTTCGAGAAAGATTATCTAAAGAATAAACTGAATGTTTTCTTTTAAGATCCAAACAAATATTTGCTCCAACGAATCCACATCCCCCTGTTACTAATATTTTCATCTACGCTTCTTATTTAATAGTATCTTTTCAAATAAACAATAAAATAAAGTGAATATATACATTGAGCTCATTTCTTTAATTTTAAATTTTGAAACACCGATTTTCCTTCCACTCCAATTGATTGGAATTATTTTGTAAAAATAATTTCGTGTAACAATCTTTAATGGTAGTTCTAAAAAAACATTAAAATTTTCAGAAACTATAGGCAGTAGTTTTATGAGAGTTTTCCTTTTATAAATTTTAAACGCATTAGTAAAATCATTGTAATCTGAAAAAAAAATTAGTTTTATGATATTATTCGCTAATCTATTAAGAAATAATTTAAAGAATGGATAATTGGTAACCTTTGAGTTTTTTGAGAATCTTGTTCCAAGGACTGCATCTAGTTTCTTATTTTTTTTAACAGTATTATAATATTTAACTATGTCATTTGTATCATCAGATAAATCACACATAAAAATACAGGTATAGATTTTTTTTGATTTTTTTATTCCAGTTTCAACGGCTGAACCAAGGCCCTTTTTTGGATTTTTAAAAACTTTAATAAATTTTGATCGTTTCTGAAATTTTTTAATCATTTCATAAGATCCATCAAAACTAAAATCATCAATAAATATTATTTCAAAATTAATTTTTTTTTTAAGGGTAACTAACTTTTTAATTGTTACTTTTAGTTGTTTGATCTCATTATGTACTGGTATTATTATTGATAAACTCATAATAAACTTTAAAACGGTATTAATGACATTTCAAAAAGAAACATTTGTTATTATATTAAATATAATCATTTCTTTTTGTTTAGCATTCTTTTTGTGGGATCATATAGAGTTTGATTACTTAGATAATGGTATAATTGGCATTTATTCCGAAAAAAATTTCAATGCTTTAAATGATATATTTAGATACATAGTATTTATTTTAATTCCTTTATCATTTTTCTTTTTTACAAAACTTTATTTCGAAAAAAATTTTTTAATAAAAATAAAAAATATTTTTTCTAATAATGTAGATACGTCTGAAAAAGATAAAGAATTATCTTGGATTATCTTTTTTTTAATTTTAATACTAATTTTTTTAGAGTTTTTATCTGTTTCTTTCCCAGTTCATAAACTGGATAGTTTTCACGAAGGTCAAAGATTAAGTTCAGCTTATAAGAGTTTATTAGATGGATCATTGTGGTCCGGATCTTTTGTAACAGTTGGTATTTTTTTTGAGACTATATCCTCAAAGTTAATCTGGAAAATTTTTGATCAAACAAGCATTGGTTTAACACGTTATTTAGAAATATTTTTAATTTTCATTCAAAAGGTATCTTTAGTTTTACTTTTATTTATATTTACAAATTTTTTAAAATTAAGTTCTTTTAATAAGAATATCTTTTTCATTTTTAATACATTAATATTAAGTTTTTTAAGTAACTATATAAGTGGTGTAGATTTAATAAGTTACAGAGAATTACCAGTAATTTTTTTATCAATCTTATTTTTACTTTCTCTTAAATATAATAATAACTTTTTTGTTTTATTTTTAATATCACTACTTAGTATTTCTTCAATGTTTTGGGGAATAGATAGAGGTCTCGTATGTAATTTTCTAATATTAATTATAATGTTTTATTTACTGTTTACTAAAGAATACAATAAATCATTATTTCTTTTTATACTTATATTACTTTCTTGGAGTTTGTTTTTCATTATTTCTAAAAATGAATTTTTATATTTTTTTGAGAATACAACTACAATTTTAAAAGAAATGAGTTATATTCATGGCCTAATTCACCCAAAGCCATTCACTAATGAACTCCATTCTGCAAGAGCAACAAAAACTATACTTTCTATAGTCTTTACCAACATAATTGCAATACATTTAATTTTTAGTGATAATAAAAATTTTTCTATTCATTTAAAAAAATTTTTCATTTTTTTAGCAATAGTATGTGCCTGTAGTTATTTATATGCTCTGGGCAGATCTGATGGCCCACATATTAAGAATTCTTTTGGCTATCCTTTATTATTTATTTCAATTTATCTAAGTTATAATTTTTTACTTTATATTTCTAAAATAAAAGTAAAATTTTATAATTATTTAATTTTTTTGTTATTAATTTTTTTTATATTTTTTACATTTCAATTTAACTTTAAAAACATTATTTCTTATAGTGATCGATTTGTTAAATTTATAAGTTTAGAGGATAATTTTTTCTTAAATACTGACGAAATTAAATTAATTAATGAACTGAAAACACAGATTAGTAATTATAATTGTATTCAATTATTATCAAATGATGCCGCCTTATACTATTTACTGAGAAAAAAAAGTTGTACAAAATACTATTATGTATGGAGTGCTACATCTAATAATTCTCAAAAAAAATTGATTGGAGAGCTTGAAAATACCAAAATGATAATTGAAGGTGGTTCAAGAAATAATTGGGATTTACCACTAAATAAAAAACTACATCTAGTTTACAATGAACTTGATAATAATTTTTATGAGTTTCAAAAAATTAAGGAATGGCGAGTCTTCTTAAGACAACAATAAGTCTAAATCTTTTTTTATATTGTATGAAACATTTATATTTTTTTTTAAATTAGATTTGTATCTATTTAGTTTGTTTTCTCCTGGATAAACTATATTCTTAACACCTTTGATTTTAGGCAATTTTTTTACAACTTTAATATTTTTTTTAATTCTTACTTTATAATTTTTTACAAATAAATTTGACTTAAAAACAATAAATAAATGTCCAATATTTTGAGGACCAGTAAAATCATCAAATGGATCTTTAACTTTACCAGCATGATTTCCACCAGTTAAGACTCCACTTAATATATCTACCATCCATGCTAAGCCAGATCCTCTAAATCCTGCGATTGGTAATTGGACTCCTTCAAGTGCTTTTTTTGGATCTGTAGTTGGTTTTCCGTTTTTGTCTAAGGCAACACCTTGAGGAATTTTTTTATTATTTCTTGCTGCGACTCTAATTTTTCCTCTATTAATCATTGAAATTGAGGTATCCAAAATAAATGGTGCTTTATAACCTGACGGAGTTCCAAAACAGATTGGATTAGTGCCAAACAAGCTTTTTAATGCTCCATGAGGCGCAACAGCCGGAGGTGCATTCGTATAAATCATTGTTATCAAATTTTTTTTTACTGCTTGTTCTGCGTAGTAACCTGATAGTCCATAATGACCACTATTTTTTACCGCAACAAGTCCAATTCCTGTTTTTTTTGCATTTTCAATAGATTGTTTTATAGCCAAATCTGCTGCAACAAAACCAATACTATCATTTGCATCTATTAGTGAAATTGACTTAGAAATTTTCTTGATCTTAATTTTTGGTTTAGGATTTATAACTTTTTTTTTTATTCGATCACAATACATTTTAAGTCTGGATAGCCCATGACCGTATGCACCAACTAGTTCAGCATTGATTAAGGCGTCAGTTGAGATTTTTGCATGTGATTTACTAAGTCCATAATTTGTAAAAATTTTATTAACAATTTTACTTAATTCAACTTTATTCATTCTAGTTGTTTTGTATCAATTTATATTTAAGATAAGTAATATTTTATCAATTAATTAAATTAATGATACATAATAAAAAACTGAAATGATTAGATATAAAAATTTTTTTATAGGTTTATTAATTCTTGCTTTTATTTTTCAAATATTAAAATTTTATACTTTTTATGAGGAATATTCAGATTGGCAATATGCAGATTGGTTAATTAATTATCAGGGAGGATTTATAAGAAGAGGATTAATAGGTGAATTATTACTTCAGATTCATTACTTTTTATCAATTAATTTAGACATTTTAGTTTTTTGTTTTGTAGTCATTTTATATTCAATCTTATTAATTTTATTAATTAAATCTCTTAAATATTTAGAAACTTCTAAAATTGATACATTAATATTTCTATCACCAGGTTTTTTCTTATATCCAATAATGAATTCAGAAGTAATTGGAAGAAAAGAAATCTTATTATTTGTAATATTAGGATCTTTTGTCTTTTTGGAAAAATATCTTAAAGATAAATATTTATTATTAATAACTTTAATTTCAATTTTAGTAATAAGTCTAACTCATACTGGACTATTATTTTACTCACAATATTTAGTGTTTCTTTATTTTCTAATTAGTTTAAGTCGAAATAAAGAAATATCTTTTTCTGAAATCCTTGTAATTGCAATATATCTATTAGTTTTATCTTTATTCCTTTTTTCATCTGAAAGTTCAAAATCACAAGTTTTAGAAATTTGCAATTCAGTAAAAGATTTCGTTAAAAATGATTGTGTTAATAGAGGTCAATTTTTTTGGCTATATAGACCAATGACAGAATATTTTGATGTAAAATTAACATTAGATTTAGAAAGTAATTTTCTCATTTACTCATTATCATTATTTTTGGTTTTTGTATTTATTTCAATAAAATTATATTTTTCCAAATTTAAATCTGAAAATAATTTCCTAGATGTATTAAATCCATTTGTTATTTTCCTTTTATTATTTGTTTTCACTATTCCTATTTATGTTGTTGGAATTGATTGGGGCAGGTATATTTCCATGTCTTTTTTTTCAACGTATTTTATATATATTTATTTGATAAAACAAAAAATGATTTTTTTTAATTTTAAAAACTCTTTTTTAAAAAAAAAAATATCGAAAAATTTATTTTTTATTTTTGTTTTTATCTATGCTTTTACATGGACTTTTCCTTTTTATGGAGCTAATAGTTTTAAACTTACTTTAAAAAAACCTTTAGTTTCGGCTCTTAAGATTATAAATAATTGAATTCAAATTCAAAAATATGAATATAAAAAATGATATTAATTATGATGGATGGGAACTAAAATATTTTGATTTATCAAAAAATTTTAGAAAATATCAATTTGACTTAATAAAAAGATATATTTCGGGAAATGTTGCTGAAATAGGTCCTGGAAATGGGATAATTTTAGAATATTATTTAGATCGTTGTGAAACTTTAGATCTATTTGAACCTGATAAAGATCTATTTTTAAATCTAAGAAATAAATTTTCTGGTTCTAAAAAAATATCTATTCAAAATAAAGAATTAGAATTATCTAATGAGATATATGATACAATTCTTTATTTAGATGTTCTTGAACATATAGAGGATCATGAAAAAGAAATTTTAAAAGCTTTTGGTTCCCTTAAAAAAAATGGTTATTTAGTAATAAATGTTCCTGCTTTTCAATTCCTATATTCAGATTTTGATAAACATGTAGGTCATTATAGAAGATATTCAAAAAAAGATATTAACAAGATTTTGTTAAATAATAATTTAAATCCAATAAGTTTAAAATATTATGATTCCATTGGTTTCTTGTTGTCTCTTTTTTCAAAGATAACATTTTCAAATTATAAAAAAAATTTTGAAAATAAAATTAGGATTTGGGATACTCTTATTTCTATTTCCAAAATTATAGATATAATTTCTTTTAATTTATTTGGTAAATCTCTTTTAATAATTATTAAAAAATAACTAAATTATTGTTATCCTTTACCTCTCCAAGGTATAGTTTTTTCAATTATTTTTCTTAAAGTAACATCAAATAAAAGACCAAGCATACCCATTATAAATATTGTGATCCAGATAACTTCATATTGAAAATATTTTTTTGCAACATTTTCAACAAACCCTATCCCAGTTGTACCCGCTAAAAATTCAGCAGCTACTAAAGTTCCCCAGCACATACCCACAGCAACTCTTATACCAGTTAAAATTTCTGGCAATGAATTAGGAAAAATAACATATCTAAGAATTTGTTTTTTTGAAGCTCCTAAAGAATGTGCAGCATGAATTTTAGATAATTGAGTACCAGAGGCTCCAGCTCTTGCAGAAATAATCATTATTGATAATGAAACCATAAACAACAAGAAAACTTTTCCGGTATTATCAATTCCTAAAACAGAAATAATAAGAGGTGCCCATGCTAAAGGTGGAACAGGTCTATAAAGTTCAATTAGTGGATCAAAGAAACCTTTTGCAAATCTATTAAGTCCCATAAATAAACCTAATGGTACTCCAATTAAAATTCCAAAAATAAGCCCTAAAAATACTCTTAAAAAAGAGTCCCAGATATGACCATATGGAACAGGAATTTTGAATAATTTAAAATCACCAGTTACAATTTTCAAAACATTTCCTTTAAAATTTTGTTTTACGACACCGTCAGCACCGTGCACCGGATATTCTCCTGGCAGGATATCAGCAATCCAATCAGGTAAAATAAATCCAATTATTTTACTTACGTCCATCATATCAATCCAAAGAAGAGGTATATTTTTGTAACCTACACTTGGTTTTGACATTAAAATAAACTTATTCAATGTATCTGATGGTTTTGGTAACCATCTTCCTGAACCTTGCTCAGAACAGCTAGTTCCACTTGAAACAATAGTTCCAGCAGGAAATAAAAGTATATCAATTAGTCTAAGCCCACCTTGCTCAGATTTCTGCAAGTTATCAAATTTAACAATTGCATTTTGCATTCCGTTTAAGGCGTTGGGCGGATAAATACTAGCAAACTCAATTCTTCTTGCTATTTTAACTATATTTTTTGCATAATTTGAGGCAACCTCCTCATTATCATTTAGATTCTTTCTATATGTTTTAATTTCGTCTTTTAATTCTTTTATTGAAGTTTTAAATTGAGGGTTATGATTTCTTAATTTAAAAAATTCCTCATCAATAATTTTTAGTTCTTCTGCAGCAGCACTAAATTTTAAACCTTTTTTTGTTGCAGCTACTAATGGGACTTCAATTGTATTTTCAATTGAGCCTGTTCCTGAGTCTATTTTTGTTATACCCCAGCCGCCTTGCTCTTTTACTGCTTGAAGCCTTGTATTTAACTCTTCTTCAGTTTCAAAGGGATAATCTTTTTTTTTGAAGTTTTCTGATAAAAGATTTATTTTACCAGTAATTTCGTTTAATTTTTGCTTTGTTTCTATTTCAATTAAGTCTTCATTTGTTAGTAAGGGAATAAGTCTTTTAGTTTTATCAATAAATCCAACTAAATTAATTTTTTGTTGGTTAGTTAAATTAGTTGAGCTTTGAACCTCAGCAGTAATTTTTTGAAGATTTTTATTCTCAATTTTGATGATTGAGGTACTTTTAAATTCTCTTTCTTCAATAGGAAATTGATATTTTAAACCAAGTAGTGCCTCATTTACTTTTGCAACTTGACATAATTCATTTGCTGATTTTGGATAAAAACCTTTAGCAATATCCCAAGAATAATAAAGCCAAATTAGTAAAATAGCACCACTACCCACAATTATCCAGTGTGTACCTCCTTTAGCTCTTTCAGGATTTCCAAAAACTGCATCAACTTTTTCAGTTTTAATTAGTCTTCTTCCGTAAAGAATACATCCGATTATTGATACTATGATTAGTATGGTGATAAATTGGGTGAACATTTAATTTTCTTTCCCCATAATTTCTTCCTCCATATTCCAAATCATAGATAGTATTTCTTCTCTTTTTGATGAAAATTCTTTATTTTTTTTTATTTCTCTTAAATCTTCTTTTAAGCCCATTTCTGCAAAAGGAAGTTTATATTCTTTATGAATTCTACCTGGCCTAGGTGCCATAACGTACAATCTTTCACCAAGTAATAAAGCCTCTTCTACAGAGTGTGTTATTAGAATAATTGTTTTACCTGTTTCTTTCCAAATTTTTAGAACTAATGATTGCATTTTTTCTCTAGTCAAAGCATCTAATGCTCCCAATGGTTCATCCATTAAAATTAAATCAGGATCATTAATTAAGCATCTTGCTAAAGCAACTCTCTGCTGCATACCACCTGATAATTGATAAGTAGGAGTATTGCCAAACCCTTTTAATCCGACAATTTCTAACCATTCCTCAACTTTTTTTGCAGTTTCGATAGGATCTTTTTTTTTCATCCTTAATCCAAAGTTCACATTTTCTGCAACAGTCAACCATTCAAATAAAGCGCCTTGTTGAAATACCATACCCCTGTCTACCCCAGGTCCATTGATTTCATTATTTCCTAAAGTAATATTTCCAGATGTTGGTCTAATAAAACCAGCTGCAATATTTAACAAAGTAGTTTTCCCACAACCAGATGGGCCCAAAACTGTTAAAAGTTCTCCTTTTTTAATTGTGAAATTTAAATCTTTTAATGCATGAACAGTTTCTCCCTTGGGGGATTTAAAGATCATGTTTAAATTTTGAGAAATAAGATCACTCATAAAAAGACTTTATATTAGAATTTTCAAAAAAAAATAGGCACCAATTGAAAAAATTGGCGCCTATTTAATTCTTTTTAACCTTCAAATTATAAAGGTAAGAAACTAGTATCTACGTTTCCTCTTGGTGTTCCCATTCCTTTTAAGAATGCATCAAGATTTCCTTTAGTCATAGACTCTTTAGTCTCTTCTGGCGTAAGAAATTTGAAACCACTTAGAGTTTCTTTCATATCAGAAACTTTCATTTCAGAAGCTTTAGACATAGCGTTCATATCACTTTTACCATTTCTATATCTTTCATTTGCTTCATGAGTTACTTCGACGAAAGTTCTAAGCATTCCTGGATTTTCTTTCATAAACTTTGTAGTTACAGAAGTTATATCAATACCCAAGATACCAGCGTCTCTCGCTTCTTGCACAGTAAGTAATCTAGATCCAACTGCAGTTGCAGCTTTAATCGAGTTACCACCAAATAAGCAAGCCATTACAACATCTCCACTTACTAGAGCTGCAGCACCTTCCTCAGGATCCATTTGAATGATATCCATTTTTTTTCTGTCTGCACCAACGACTTTCATACTTTCATCAAAAACGTATTCAGCCATTGTACCTAGTGGTACAGCAACTTTTTTACCTTCTAATTCAGTAGCGTTAGCTTTTGTGATTCCAGAGGCATTAGAAGTAACACAAGTTGTTCCTCCCATACCGTATTCCATAGCTATATCTACAAGCTTAATAGGTGCTTTAGATTTTACAGCGTTAATAAATGGAACTAATCCCTGTGAGTAAGAAATATCTATATCACCTGCTAACATAGCATCAGTCATTGCTCCACCATTTGTGAAGTTTGTCCATTTAACTGGTACACCAAGAGCTTTAGCGAAGTTTTTTTTCATCATGTCCTCTAAGTTTGGACTTGGCCATTCTAAGAAATAAGCTACTCTAACTTCTGTAGCAGCTGCATTTGCAGTTGAAACAGTTAAATTAAGAGCTACAAAACATCCTAGAATAAAACTAATTATTTTTTTCATTTATTCCCCTTAGTTGATTATTTATATGTTCTAAGTTTAAGATTAAATCACCACTGATGTAAAACAAAAAAAGTGTCTAGATTGATACACAACTTCAAGTTGCGTCAATTATTTTTGTGGTTATATAGACTTAATTAGTCTAAAGAAATCAATAAACTTAAGTTAAATAAAATTTATAAATATTATGAGCTCAGAAAAAAGAACTTCAGTCCCAAATTCATTGAATGAACATTGGATGCCTTTTACATCAAATAAAGATTTCAAAGAAAATCCAAGATTAATTGTTGAAGCTAAGGGGGTATACCTAAAAAATCATGAAGGAAAAACACAAATTGATGCAAGCTCAGGTTTGTTTTGTAATCCTCTAGGACACGGTCGACAAGAAATCATTGATGCAATAACTAACCAATTAAAAACATTAGATTATTGTCAACCTTTTCAACAAGGTTTTGGAGGTTCGTTTGAATTAGCAAGCAGAATTGCAAAACATACACCAGGAAATTTAAATAAAATATTTTACACTATATGCGGATCTACAGCAGTTGAAACTGCAATTAAAATTAGTGTTGCATACCATAAATCAAGGGGTGAAGGACAACGATTTAGATTTGTCGGAAGAGAGCGTGCGTATCATGGCATGAATATAGGAGCAACTTCAGTTGGTGGTATGATTAATAATGTCAAAGCTTATGCGAGTGTTCTTATGCCTGGTGTTGTTCATATGAGACATACTCATTTAGATGAACATAAATTTATATCGGGTCAGCCCGAAACAGGCGTAGAGATTGCAAATGATTTAGAGAGAATTTGTAATAATTTTGGATCTGAAAATATTGCAGCATGTATAGTTGAACCTATTGCTGGATCCACAGGAACATTAGTTCCACCGGTTGGATATTTACAAAGATTAAGAGAGCTGTGTGATAAACATAATATACTTTTAATTTTTGATGAGGTGATTACCGGATGGGGAAGAACAGGTTCAGCATTCGGTGCACAGGAATTTGGAGTAACACCTGATATTATGACCATGGCAAAAGCTACAACTAACGGCATAGTCCCATTTGGTGTTGTTGCGTGTAAAGAAGAAATTTATGATGCGGTAATGGATAATTCTCCAAAAGGAGCTATTGAATTATTTCATGGATACACTTACTCAGGTATACCAGTCTCTGTAGCAGCCGCTTTAGCTGTACAAGATATTTTTGAAAAGGATGATATTTTCAATAGAGCAAAAGAGCTAGCTCCTTATTTTCAAGAAGGTTTGTTTTCACTTAAAGATATAGATGTTGTAGACAATATCAGAGGCTATGGAATGATGGGTGGTATTGATATCAAAACTGATGGAAGACCTGGTAAAGCAGGTTTAGCAACTTTTAAACATTGTTATGATGCTGGAGTTAATTTTAAAGCTACAGGTGATTGTTTAATAATTGCCCCAATGTTTATCTGTGAAAAAAAACATATTGATGAAATAATTGAAAAGCTTAGAACCGGAATAACTAATTACGCAAAAAGTAAAAAGAATTAAGTTTCAATAATGAGAATAGGCGTACCTAAGGAAATTAAGCCTCAAGAAAATCGAATAGGTCTTACCCCAGAAAGTGTAAAAACTCTTGTATCAGAGGGTCATGAAGTTTTAGTTGAAGACAATGGAGGTTATGAAGCAGGTTTTGAAAATGATCAATATCAAAATGCAGGCGCAAAAATTGTGAATAAAGCTTCAGATATTTTTAATGATGCTGACATAATAGTAAAAGTGAAAGAGCCTCAAAAAGTTGAGGTAGATATGATTAGAGAAAATCAAATAGTTTATACTTATTTACATTTAGCAGCTGCAAAGGAATTAACTAAAGGTTTAATAAAATCAAAAAGTATTAATATTGCCTATGAAACGGTTACTGATGATAATGGCAGACTTCCACTACTTGCTCCAATGAGTGCTGTTGCGGGACGAATGTCTGTTCAAGCTGGAGCACATTGTTTAGAAAAAAATCAAAAAGGCAGAGGAATATTATTAGGAGGTGCTCCTGACGGTGAGCCTGCAAGTGTTTTAATTCTTGGAGGCGGTGTGGTTGGAGAAAATGCTGCAATAATTGCTACTGGTATGAAAGCTAAAGTTCATATTGTTGATAAGTCTGAAACAAGACTAAATCAATTAGTTAAAATTTTTGGAGATAAAATTATTCCAGAACAAAGTGATAAAATAGATTTAAATAAGTTAGTGGCTGAGGCAGATTTAATTGTTGGTGGAGTTTTGATACCTGGGGCTGAAGCACCAAAATTAGTTACTAAGGATATGTTAAAATTAATGAAAAGAGGATCTGTGATAGTTGATGTTGCGATTGATCAAGGTGGTTGTGTTGAGACAAGTAAACCAACTACTCATGGAAATCCTACTTACATTGTTGATGACGTAGTACATTATTGTGTAGCAAATATGCCAGGAGGTGTTCCAAGAACATCAACTTTTGCACTTAATAAAGCAACCCTTCCTTACTTGGTAAAACTTGCAAACAAAGGCTATCACAAAGCTTTAAAAGAAGATAAAAATTTTTTAGCAGGACTTAATGTTTGTAAAGGACAAGTGACTTATAAAGCTGTTGCTGATGTTTTTGGCCACGAATATGTTGACCCTGCATTAGCTCTTTAAATTATGATAATCTAAATACCAATTTAAAAACTTTTGAATACCATTTTGATATTTTGTTTTAGGATTGTAACCAGTTATTTTTTTTAAAAGACTTGTATCGGATAAAGTTGAATATACATCACCTTTTTGCATGGGCATATATTTTTTTATTGCCCTCTTTTTTAATTTTTTTTCAAGCTCATTAATAAAATCGGCAAGAAGAATTTTATTTGTATTACCAATATTAAGAATTCTAAAAGGTGCAACGCTTGATAAGCTATCATTTTTATATTTTTTTGATGAATTTAATTTTGGGGCTTTGTTTGTTAATTTAAAAATACCATCAACAATATCATCGATAAAAGTATAGTCTCTATACATCTTACCTTTGTTATAAATATCTATTTTTTTTCCTTTAATGATATTTTTTGTAAATTTAAAGTAAGCCATATCCGGTCGACCCCAAGGACCATAAACCGTGAAAAATCTTAATACAGTTATTGGCAACCTCCATAAACTTGAGTAAGAATGAGCTAAGTTTTCTGTTGATTTTTTTGTAGCTGCGTAAAAACTTATCTGACTATCTGTTTTATCAATTTCTTGAAAAGGAAATTTTTTATTGGCTCCATAAACAGAGGAACTTGATCCAATTATTAGATGTTTTATTTTTAGTTTTTTTGCAGCCTCAATTATGTAATAAGTCCCAATAATATTTGAGTTTAAATATACTTTTGGATTTTGAATACTATATCTTACTCCTGCTTGAGCAGCTAAATGAATAATTATTGATGGTTTAAATTTATTAATTGAGTTATTTAAAATTTTTTGATTTTCAAGATTTCCTTTTATAAATGAAAAGTTTTTATAATTTTTTAAAATTCTTAATCTGGATTTTTTTAATTTCACGTCATAATAATTATTCATTGAGTCAAAACCACAAACTTTAAAACCTTTGTCTAAATATCTTTTTGAAACATGAAAGCCAATGAAACCAGATGATCCAGTTATAAAAATTTTTGTTTTCATTTTTTCTTTATATTTAATATAATACAATAGTGAGTAAAGAAATTCCTAAATCGACTAAAGTAGCTGTAATTGGCGGTGGAGTAGTGGGCTGTTCCGTTGCTTATCATTTAGCTAAGTTTGGTTGGAAAGATACAGTTCTTTTTGAGAGAGATCAATTAACTTCTGGAACAACTTGGCACGCAGCTGGTCTTGTAAGTCAATTAGGTCCCACAGCTGCAATAACAAAAATTAGAAAATACACTCTAGATTTATACAAAGAGCTTGAAAAAAAAGTAGATCATTCAGCTGGATTAAGATTAAATGGAGCACTTTCAATTGCTCAAAATAAAGGGCGATGGCAAGAACTTCAAAGACAAGCAACGACTGCACAACTTTATGATGTTGATGTTAGAATTTTAGATAAAGACCAAATAAAAAAAAATTATCCAATCATAAACACTGATGATGTTATAGGTGGTATTCTAATGCCAGGAGATGGTGCTGCTGATCCATCAGGAGTTACACATATGTTAGCGAAAGCAGCAAGGATGGAAGGTGCACAAATTTTTGAAAAATCGCCAGTTGAGGAAATTTTAACCAAAAATGGAAAAATTTCAGGCGTAAAAGTTAATGGGCAAAAAGTAGAATGTGAATATATAGTTTTAGCTTCTGGTATGTGGTCAAGACAAATAGGAGAAAAAGTTGGAGTGAGTATTCCACTTTATCCTGCTGAACATTTTTATATTATTACAGAACCTATTGAAAATCTCTCAAAAACTTTACCAGTAATTCGAGACTTTGATAATAGAACTTATATTAAAGAAGATGCAGGCAAAATATTAGTAGGTATTTTTGAGGGAAATTCAATTCCTGCATGGAATAAAACAAATAAAGTTCCAGAAGATTTTTCCTTTGGAGAGTTTCAAGAAAATTTTGAACATTTCGAACCCTATTTAAAATCTGCAATCAAAAGATTTCCAGTTTTAGAGTCCGCAGGTATTAGAAAATTTTTCTCAGGTCCAGAGTCTTTTACTCCTGATACAAACACTTTACTAGGTGAAGTTCCTGAAATTAAAAACTTTTTTGTGTGTTGTGGTCTTAACAGTATTGGAATTGGCAGTGGGGGAGGTGTTGGCAAAGTAACAGCAGAATGGTTAATGAATGGACATATTAATGAGGATATTTTTAGTTATGATATTAAAAGATTTCAAAAATTTCATTCAGAATTAGGATTTATTAAAAAAAGAATTACCGAGTCTTTAGGAGATTTATATGGAATGCATTGGCCTTTTAAACAACATAAGACATCTAGAAATATTAAAACTCTCCCACATCATGAAAATTTAAAAAGCTTTGGGGCATGTTTTGGTGTTTCAGGTGGATATGAGAGACCAATGTGGTTTGCCTTAGATGGAGAATTAGCTCAATATGAATA
>CACJXB010000021.1:0-15540 GCA_902597265.1 uncultured Pelagibacteraceae bacterium
TATTGTCATTTTGTTATCCCCTCGTTATTTATTTAGTTGTTGCTCCCATTTAAGACTTGCACGATTAATATTTGCTTTCTTTCTTGCACTTACCTTAAATTTTTCAAAAATTGCTGGCTCCCATATTTGAAAAGTTTTGCCTTGTCCAACAAAAATCATGGTATTTCTTATTTTTGCATGTTTTAGTAATTTTGAAGATAATGAAATTCTTCCCTCACTATCAAATTGTAAATTTGTACTTTCTGATAAAATTGATGTTGCAAAAAAATCTCTTTTTTCTTCAAAAGGATTTAATGAGTCTATTGTATTCGAAATTTTTTCTATTCTATCTTGCGGCCAAGCTTCAATTGATTGATTATTAAAGGACGGAAAACAAATTACCCCGTTATAACCCAAATTAGACAGATAAGACCTAAAACTTGCTGGCACTGACACCCTTCCTTTTTTGTCTAATTTGTTTTCGTAGGTTGATAAAAACATAAACCATAAAATCCATTGTTTTCCCAATTTGGGAATTTATGGGATATTATGGGTTTTTGAGAAAAGAGTCAATACATACAATTTATGATTTAATAATTATGATAGTCATTTCAAAATTGAATCAAAACGTGAACATTTAGGATGAGTTTTAAATAGAATGTGCCAGATAAACTGTAAGCCGGGTTCTGTCATTTAAACTTATCATTTCTCTAGGCCTAAGATCACTCTTAAGCTCAAGCGGCTAACCCTGATAACTAGCCAAGGATGGCTTTTAGTTTTTAAACAATGTTATCTCTACTTAGCCTTGCTCCCAGTGGGGTTTTCCAGCGTTCATTGTTACCAATAGAACCGGTGCGCTCTTACCACACCTTTTCACCCTTGCCATGTTATGGCGGTTTATTTTCTGTGGCACTATCCCTAGGGTTACCCCTGCCAGAAATTATCTGGCACTGTATCCTTGTGGAGCCCGGACTTTCCTCTTTAATCTCTTAAAGTGACAAGTCATTTATCTGGCAATTAATTTGTACAACATAATTTTTCAATTTCAATGATAATTTCTAATTAAATCAAATTCTTACTAATTAAGAGGCATTCTTTATCAATTTTGCCATCAACTAATTCTTGTCTAAACCTTCTTTGAAAGGCTATTGTTAATAATCTCTGCTTAATATCACTCCTGTAACCTTTGGCACAGTTATATCCTATCTTTTTTAAGTTATTTATAAATATTTTTTTATCTAAATTTGAAAGACTTAATTTTCTAGACTTTTCTAAGTTTTTTTTTTTTAGTTTGTGCCATATACAAAATCCTTCTTTTGAAAGTCGATGCCAAGGAAATTTTTCACCAGGATCTTTTTTTCTGTCTGGAGCTATATCTGAATGACCCAATACATTTTTTTTGAAAACTTTATATTTTTTCATTAAAAATCTTAATAATTTTTTTAATGCAATAATTTGTTTTTTTGAAAAATTTGGATAATTAAATGAATGACCGGGGTTTTGGATTTCAATACCAATTGACTCTTTATTTAAAAAAATTTTTTTTTTCCAACGTGACTTACCAGCATGCCAAGCAATATAATTATCAGGTATTAGATTTAATATTTCTCCATTTTTTTTTATAAAATAATGTGAGCTTACTTTCGATTTTGAATTACATAGTCTCCTAATTGCTGCTGTTTCACTTTTCATTCCAGTGTAGTGAATAATAACAAAATTTATATCTTTATTATCTCTTTCTGGAATATCAAAATTAATAGAGTAATTTCTAATCAAATTTAGGCCGTTTTTAAGCATCATTAGCAACAAAATCTTAATTTACATTAATTCCTTATATAATATAAATCAATTATGATTAGAAAAATTATAATTCTATTAATTGCAACTTTTGCGTTAACTTTAAATGCAGTTGCGGGGTCAGATGGTGAATTAATATTAAAAAAAAATCAACCTTCTGAAATTAAAGATTGTTCCGAAAAATTTAATAGAGCTACATTTGCTTTTAATCAAGCTTTAGATGGAGCTATTATAAAACCTCTCGCAAGTGCATACAATATTTTACCTACTCCAATTAAAACTGGTGTTGGAAATTCAATGGAAAATCTTTCAAATCTAATAACAATTCCAAATAATATTCTTCAAGGCGATTTAAAAAAAGCAAGCGTTAATACTGGAAGATTAATAATTAATACAACCATAGGTATTTTTGGAATATTTGATGTTGCTGAGTTGATGGGTTTTTCAGAATATGAAAAAGAGGATTATGGACAAACCTTAGCTAAACATGGAGTTGGGCCAGGATGTTATATCGTGCTTCCAATTTTGGGTCCGAGCACAACAAGAGATGCTATTTCATCAGTTGCAAACTTTATGGGTGGTGACCCATGGTATAATGTTTCTATCAAAAACGACACACAATATTTTAGTGATATTGATTATTATGCCTCAAAAGTTACAACCGGGGTAGATTTTAGAGCTAAAAATTATGATGCTATAGAAAACTTAGAGGAAAATTCTTTAGATTTCTATGCATCTGTAAAAAGTTTATACTTACAAGATAGACAGCAAAAAATTCTTAATACCAAAAAAACTATCAATGCTCAAAATGATAGTGATTGGGAAGAAATAGATAATTAATTTTTAGCTAAGTTATGAAAAAATGTAAATTAATTTTTCTAATATTAATTTTTCTAAATAATTATATTATTAGTCATTCAATTGAGCCAGATATTTTTGTTCAATCGACTGTTAACAGAGCTTCAAAAATATTATCAGAAGATTTAACCAAAAAAGAAAAGATAGATAAACTTAAGTTGATCGCAAAAGAAACTGTCGATATTCGAGGAATTGGTTTTTATACTTTGGGAGCAATAAGAAAAAATTTAAGTGATGATGAAAAAACAAAATATTCTAAACTTTTCGAAAATTATTTTTTAAAAAGCTTTTCAAGCAGATTATCGGAATACACTAACCCAGAAATTGACGTGCAAGATAAAGAGGTGCTAAATGAAAGATATACTATTGTTAACAGCATACTTAAGGCAACAAATGATAGGCCTGAAATAAAAATTACATGGAGAATTTACACAAAAGATCCAACTAACCCGTTAATAAGAGATTTGATAATTGAGGGTTTAAGTTTAGCAAGAACTCAAAAAGAAGAATTTGCGTCAATTTTAAATTCGAATAATAATGATATAAATGCTCTATTTAAAGTTTTAGACGAGTTCTCAAAAAATTAAATGAAAAAGTAAAGTAAAGTTGATTTTGCTAATTTTGGTGGGCCCGCCAGGACTCGAACCTGGGACCAATACATTATGAGTGTACTGCTCTAACCAACTGAGCTACAGGCCCTTTTAGTTAATTGGTTTACTTTGTTTTTTATTATCATTCAAGAACAGATTTATTTAATTAAATTAATGGTGGGCCGTGTTGGTTACGCTCCAACTACCCCTGCAATGTCAATGCAGTACTCTACTATTGAGCTAACGGCCCAAATAATTAAATTTAACTTTCTAAGAAACTTTTTAATTGCTTAGATCTGCTAGGATGCTTTAACTTTCTTAAAGCTTTAGCTTCAATTTGTCGAATTCTTTCTCTTGTAACAGAAAATTGTAAACCAACTTCTTCAAGTGTATGATCTGTGTTCATTCCTACACCAAATCTCATTCTTAAAACTCTTTCTTCTCTAGGTGTTAAAGTTGAAAGAATTTTTGTTGTTGCCTCTCCCAAATTAGATTTGATTGCTTGCTCCAATGGAGCTAGCGCTTTAGTATCCTCAATAAAATCTCCTAAACTACTATCTTCTTCATCACCAACTGGTTTTTCCAATGACACTGGTTCTTTTGAAATTTTTAAAACTTTTCTTACCTTATCTAATGGCATTCGAAGTTTTTTTGCTAATTCCTCAGGTGTTGCCTCTCGACCATATTCGCTAAGAATTAGTCTTTGTGTTCTAACAATTTTGTTAATTGTCTCAATCATGTGGACTGGAATTCTTATAGTTCTTGCTTGATCTGCAATTGATCTTGTAATTGCTTGCCTTATCCACCAAGTGGCATATGTTGAAAACTTATATCCTCTTCTATATTCAAATTTATCAACTGCTTTCATTAAACCAATATTGCCCTCTTGAATTAAATCCAAGAATTGAAGTCCTCTATTTGTATATTTTTTTGCAATTGATATTACCAATCTTAAGTTTGCCTCAACCATTTCTTTTTTTGCAATCCTAGATTCTTTTTCACCTTTCTGGACTCGACTAACTAATTTTTTGAAATCAGTCACTGACATTCCAAGCTTATGGCTTATCTCAATTAATCTATCTTTGATATTTCTAAATTCATCTTTATTTTTAGAAAAAAATTCTTTCCATGTAGAATTTGTGTCTAAAAATTTTTTAAGATTTGGATTTATTTCATTTCCTACGTAAAATTTTATAAATTCACCTCTAGATATTTTATTATCCATAGCAAGTCTTAATAAATTACCTTCTAGTGAAAGTATCTTTTTATTTTCAACGTAATGTTTTTGAACAAGATCTTCTAGTACAGATGGAGAAAGCTGAAGAGATTTAATATTTTTTAGGATTTCGTCAACTATTTTTTCATAACTTTTTTCTTTTGTAGATGAAAAGGTCTCCGATTTTAAAACACAATTTAATTTTTCTTTCTGATATCTTATAAGCTTGTTATATTCTTTCGTTAAAGATTTTACAGTTTTCAAAACTTTAGGTTTTATCTCACTTTCCATAGCAGCGAGTGTTGGATTAAAGTCATCATCATTTTCATCATTTTCCTCTTTATCAACATCCCCTGAATTTTTTTGTTTCGCACTTGGGCCTGTGGACTCATCCTCCATATAATTTGTATCAATATCTATGATTTCTCTTACTAAAATTTCTTCATTTTGTAATTTTTCATCCCATTCAAAAAATTGTTGTGCTGTGATTGGACTTTGAGATAGTGCAATTAACATAACATCTTTTCCTGCCTCAATTCTTTTTGCAATTGCAATCTCCCCCTCTCTAGAAAGTAATTCAACACCTCCCATCTCTCTTAAATACATTCTTATAGGATCATCGCTTTTTTCAATTGATTTACCTTCTTCTTTGGAAGATTTTTCTTTTTTTCTTAAAACCTTGTAATCGGATTTTTTTTCTACTAGGGTGATTTTCTCATTTAGAATGTGAATAAAAGCTTGAGCAAGATTTTCATTCGATAAATTTCTTTTACCTAATGACTTGCTTAACTCTTCATGAGTAATGAAACCTCTATGAGTTCCCCTCCCCATTAATCTAGCAAATGATTTAGTAATAATTCTTTCCACAACAATACAATTTGAAGAGTCTTATATAATCTCTAATTTGCAAAAATCCATTATTAATTTATTTATCTTAATTGATATTTTGCTTCTTTTTTAGCTCTTTTAGCTCGTTAAAAGTCACTTCACTCAAATCTTTCGAAAATTTTGATTCTAGCTCTTGTATTCTAAACTCTAAATCTAAATTATTTAAATCCCGAATTATATCTTCTAATAATTCTAAAACATGATGAGGATCATCTGACTTATTTCTTAAAATATATTTTATTGGAGCGAACTTATTTATCTTATCAATTAATTGTTTATCTATATCAAGGTCATTTATTATTAAATCATTTTTAGTTTTAAGTATAGATACAGTCTTATTAAAAATTTGTTTATTAACCTCCGTAAATAATTTAACATTTTCTACTATGCCAATATTTTCTTGAATTAATTTAAAATTATTAATTAATAAATAAAGTAAAGAAAATTCTTTCAATTCGACACCTGATAATTGTTCGCTTTCTTTAAAATATTTTCTAGTTGTTTCAAGGGAATTAGTTTTTTTAAAAAAATTTTTTTTATTCCCTTGGCTTGTATGCGGAGCCAGCTCAGAAAGTTTATCCAAAAAATATTCTAAAACATACTTTTTAATAAAATTATCTTTTATATTGTTAGTAATTGATCTTAATTTTTTATCTAAAATAGCCATTGAGGAGGGATTATTTTCTGTTTGTTTTTTGTGATGATCAAAAATAAATTGATGAATTGGTACTTTGTTTTTTTTTGTAAAATCTAAAAAATAATTTTTTCCTTTTTTATTAACAAAACTATCTGGGTCTTCTTTATTTGGTAAAAACAAAAATGAAATTTGTTTTTCTGGTTTTAGGTGTTTCATAGAATTTTCTGCTGCTCTTAAAGCTGCTTTATAACCACTTTCATCACCATCGAAACAAATAATGATATCATCAAAAAACTGATTTAAAGTTAAAATTTGTTTATCTGTTAAAGATGTGCCTAGATTTGCAACTGCATTTTCTATTCCACTTTTACTAAGTCCAACCACGTCCATATAACCCTCTACTAAATAAATATGATTTATTTTATTTGAGAGTTTTCTTGCTAAATCTAAATTATATAGATTTGATCCTTTTTTAAAAAAATTGGTTTCAGGTGAATTAATATACTTCGCTAAATAATCAAGATTTTCTATAATTCTTCCACCTAGAGCTATTGGTTGACCTGAAATATTATTAATTGGAAAAATTAATCTGCCTCGAAATCTTTCGATGTTAATTTTTTTTTTTTCATCAAAATAAAACAAACCTGTTTCTGCTAAAGTTTGTTCACTAAATTCTTTACTTATTTTCTCAAAAAATTTTGGATTTTTAGCTACATAGCCTATTTTAAATTTTTTAACTTCATCTTTATTGAATGACCGTTTTTTTAGATATTCTCTAGCAGCTGTATAACTTTCATTTTTCAAAAGCTCACTATGATAAAAATCCACATATTGATTATAAATTGATTGGTACTCTTTCCATTTTTTTTCTCTTTCTTCATCTTGTTTAGAAAAAATATAGGGCTGCATACCAGCTAATTGTGCCAAATGTTTTACTGCTTCGCCAAACTTAAGATTTTGTGTTTTCATTATAAAATCAAAAATATTGCCATGTTCTGATGTTGCAAAACAATGATAAAATTCTTTTTCGTCATTTACAGTGAATGATGGAGTTTTTTCATTTTTAAAAGGAGATAGGCCTACAAATTCCTTACCTCTTTTTTTTAAAGCAACTGTTTTTGATATCACTGTAGAAACTTTTAATCTTGTCTTGATCTCATTAAGGTACTCTTTAGGATATTTCATTTTTTATTTAATAATTCTTTAATTAATGATCCAGCTTTAGCAAAATCAATTGTATCTGTGTGTGTCTTTTTTAATTCGCCCATGACTTTACCCATATCTTTCACTGAATTTGCTTCAAGCTTTGCGATTATATCTAAACAAATTTTCTTAGTTTCTTCATCACTAAGCTGTTTGGGCAAAAAACTTACGAGAATATCATATTCATTTTGCTCAACTTCTAAAAGATCTGTTCGATTGTTTTTTTTATAAATATCAATTGATTCGGTTCTTTGCTTAACCATCTTTTTTAAAAGTTTTTTAATATCTTCATCATCAGTCTCCTTTTTATTAGGTCCTGATCTGTTAACAATGTCTAAATCTTTTATAGATGATAGTATTAACCTATAGGTTGATATTTTATTCTTATCTTTAGATTTTAATGCATTTTTATATTCATTTTCGATAGTCTGTTTAAGTGACATAATTTTAATCTACTTTAAAGAAAAAATTCTTCAAAAGAAAAAACAATTTTTTTTTAATTTTTTTATTACATCTCTGTTGCCATAATAAAGCAATTATTGTATTAACCTCTAACTCATGGGTTGTAATTGATCAAAAAAGCAAAAAAAACTAACTCAAAAAAATCTAAAATTAATACAGGCGTCTTAGTTCTTGAAAATAAAAAGGTATTTAGAGGAATTGGAATTGGTTATCAAGGAGAAGCAACAGGCGAAGTTTGCTTTAATACATCTTTAACAGGTTATCAAGAAATCATCTCTGATCCATCATACGCAGGTCAAATTATTAACTTTACTTTTCCTCATATTGGAAATGTTGGGACCAACAAAGAAGATCATGAGTCTGATAAAATATGGGCCAAAGGAGTAATAATTAACTCTGAAATAACTTCACCGTCAAACTACAGATCATTTCTACATTTAGATGCTTGGCTTAAAAAAAATAAAATTGTTGGAATTACTGGTTTAGACACAAGAAGCCTTACAAATTTTATAAGAGATAAAGGGGCACCAAAAGGAACAATATCTTATTTAAAAAATGGAAAATTTAATATTAGTAAGTTAACAAATACTACAATTAAATGGAGTGGGTTAAAAAATTTAGATCTTGCACAAGTAGTTTCAACCAAAAAAAATTATACTTGGAAAGGTCTTCAAACATGGAAAAAAGGCACAGGATATAAAAAGAATGATAAAAATTTATTCCATGTCGTTGCAGTTGATTATGGAATCAAAAAAAATATCTTAAGATATTTCTCTACCTTCAACTGCAAAGTTACTGTTGTTTCTTGTAAAACAAACGCACAAAAAATACTAAGTTTAAAACCAAATGGAATTTTCTTATCTAATGGGCCAGGAGATCCAGCTGCAACTGGAAAATATTCAATCGCAATAATTAATGAGCTTATAAAAAATAATTTACCTATTTTTGGTATTTGTTTAGGTCATCAGATTTTAGCATTAGCTTTAGGTGGCAAAACAAAAAAAATGAAATTAGGACATAGAGGTGCAAACCATCCTGTTAAAAATTTAGTTCATGACAAAGTTGAAATTACAAGTCAAAATCATGGATTTGTAGTAGTTGAAGAAACTTTACCAAAAAAAATTGAAGTAACTCATAAATCCCTTTTTGATAATACTATTGAGGGAATAAAACTTAGAAATAAACCAATATTTTCAGTTCAATATCATCCAGAATCTAATCCTGGACCCCAAGATAGTGTTTATTTGTTTCAAGAATTTATTAACAACATGAAAAAAAATGCCAAAAAGAAAAGACATTAAAAAAATTCTGGTCGTCGGCGCTGGTCCAATAATTATAGGACAAGCATGTGAATTTGATTACTCAGGAACACAAGCTTGTAAAGCTCTTAAAGATGAAGGCTATAAAGTAGTTTTAATAAACTCAAATCCCGCAACAATTATGACAGATCCAGATATTGCGGATAAAACTTACATTGAACCAATTACACTAGATGTATTAGAAAAAATTCTCAAAAAAGAAAAACCAGATGCAATTCTTCCAACAATGGGAGGGCAAACCGCACTGAACCTTGCGATGGAAGCAGAGAAAAAAGGAGTTTTAAAAAAATACAAAATTGAATTAATAGGAGCAAATTCCAAGGCAATTTCTAATGCAGAAGATAGAAAAAAATTTAGAAAAAATATGATTGATATTGGTTTAGATTTACCAAAATCTGAAATTATTAATAACAACAAACAAGCATCAAAAGTTTTAAAAAAAATTGGATTGCCAGCAATCATAAGACCTGCCTTTACACTTGGTGGACTTGGTGGAGGAATAGCTAAAACTAAAAAAGATTATTTAAGGATTGTAAAAAATGGATTGTATGAGTCTCCTGTAAGCCAAGTCCTTGTCGAGGAATGTTTGGAAGGCTGGAAAGAATTTGAAATGGAAGTTGTAAGAGATAAAAAAGACAACTGTATTATAATTTGCTCAATTGAAAATATAGACCCAATGGGAATACATACTGGTGACTCGGTAACAATTGCACCTGCTCTTACTCTTACAGATAAAGAATACCAGGTGATGAGAAATGCTTCTATTGCATGTTTAAGAAAAATTGGAGTTGAAACTGGTGGATCAAATGTTCAGTTTGCTATCAATCCTAAAAATGGTCGAATGGTTGTCATTGAAATGAATCCACGTGTATCAAGATCATCAGCACTGGCGTCAAAAGCAACTGGATTTCCAATTGCGAAAGTGGCTGCAAAATTAGCAATTGGTTATACACTAGATGAATTAAAAAATGAAATAACTAAAGTTACACCTGCATCGTTCGAGCCAAGCATAGATTATGTTGTAACTAAAATTCCAAGATTTACTTTTGAAAAATTCTCAACCTCTCCTGCAACTTTAGGGACATCTATGAAATCAGTTGGTGAAGCAATGGCTATTGGAAGAAACTTTAAGGAGTCTCTGCAAAAAGCACTAGTATCTCTTGAAACTGGTTTTTCAGGTTTAGACAGAATTTTTAATTTGAATAAAAAACAAATTGAAAAGAAGCTTAAAGAAACTATTCCAAATAAGATATTACTAGTCGCCGAAGCGGTTAGAAAAAAAATAGACTTAAAGAAAATATATAATTTATCCAAAATTGACCCTTGGTTTTTAGAACAAATTAAAGAAATAGTTGATTGTGAAACACATATCAAAAGCAAGGGACTACCTAAAGATTTTGTAGAATTTAATAGAATAAAATCAATAGGATTTTCAGATAAGAAACTTTCAGAATTGTCTAAAACTTCTGAGGAAATTGTAAGAAGAAAAAGATCAGCACTAAAAATACTTCCGGTTTATAAAAAAGTAGATACTTGTGCTGCTGAATTTAAATCTTTTACTCCGTATATGTATTCAACTTATCAAAGAAATTTTTCAATTAATTCTGAATGTGAAGCTGATCCATCTAATAAGAAAAAAATAATTATTCTTGGAGGAGGACCAAACAGAATTGGCCAAGGAATTGAGTTTGATTATTGCTGCTGCCAAGCAAGTTTTTCTTTAAAAAATGCTGGTTTCGAAACAATAATGATTAATTGCAATCCAGAAACAGTTTCAACAGACTATGACACAAGTGATAGACTATATTTTGAACCTCTAAAAGAAGAGTATGTATTTAATATTATTAAAAGAGAAGAAGAAAAAGGAAGCTTGATTGGTGTCATAGCTCAGTTTGGAGGTCAAACACCAATTAAACTTGCAAAATTTTTAAATGATAACAAACTTCCAATATTGGGAACACAATATTCCTCTATTGATTTAGCAGAGGATAGAAACAGATTTAGAAATTTGTTAAATAAATTAAATTTAAAACAAGCAGAAAGCGGAATTGCGAAAAGCTTTGAACAGGCTATTAAAATTGCAGACAAAATAGGATTGCCTCTTATGGTGAGACCCTCATATGTATTAGGAGGAAGAGCAATGGAAATTGTTCACGAAAAAAGCCAGCTCAAAAATTTTGTTAAAGAAGCATTTAAAGCAGCAGAGGAAAATCCAATTTTAATTGATAAATTTATTGACCATGCAATGGAAGTAGATGTGGATGCAATATCAGATGGAAAACAAGTTTATGTGGCTGGTATAATGCAACATATTGAGGAGGCTGGAATTCATTCTGGAGACTCTGCTTGTTGTCTCCCCCCTGTATCAATAAAACCTTATTTAATAAAAGAAATTGAAAATCAAACTAAAAAACTTGCACTAGCTTTGAAAGTAAAAGGTTTTATGAATATACAATTTGCAATTAAAAAAGATGAAATTTATGTTATCGAAGTAAATCCAAGAGCTAGTAGAACAGTCCCATTTGTATCTAAAGCAAAAGGTCTTCCTTTAGCAAAGATTGCCTCTAGAGTAATGGCTGGTGAAAAATTATCAAAATTTAAACTTATAGAAAAAACTAAAAATATGTTTGCAGTGAAAGAAGCAGTATTTCCCTTTAATAAATTTCCTAATAGTGATTTGCTACTTGGTCCAGAAATGAAATCAACAGGTGAAGTAATGGGTTTTGATAAAGATTTTGGGATGGCTTTTGCAAAAAGTCAAATAGCATCAGCAAACTCGTTACCAAAAAAAGGTCTAGCATTTATATCACTTAAAGACTCACATAAGGATGAAGGCATTGATCTTGCAAAGCAACTTATTTTATTAAATTTTGATTTATGTGCGACTAAAGGTACAGCTGAATATATTAAAAACCATGGAATGAAATGCAAAATAATAAACAAAGTAAGTAGTGGATCTCCTCACATCGTAGACGTCCTAAACTCAAAAAAAATTGCTATTGTTATTAATACTGGCGGTGGAAATAGTGAGCACAGATTAAATGATGCAATTGCCCTTAGAAGAGCAACACTTAAAAATAAAGTTCCATATTGTACAAATATGTCTACCGCGCTCGCTTGCATACAAGGCATTAAATCACTTAAATCAAAAAAACTTGAGGTTAACTGTCTCCAAGATCTTTTTTAAAAAAATTATTCAATTGAAAGTTGATAAAATCAATACAATCTTAAGTTGATTAAAATTAAAAAATTAATTTTAAATGACCCATTTTGATTGGTACGTTTATTGAATAAAATAAATCTTTTTTTTAAAGTTTATTATTAAATTATGAGCTCAGAAGTCCACAAATATATTGAAACAGCTTTAGAGAAGAAAAAAAATTTATTTAATGCAGAAGTCTTGGATTTTCCTAAAGATAATAGAATTAAAGTTTCTAATAAATTCCAAATTCACAATATAAATATTTGGAACATTAATGATAAATCTAACAGTGATCAATTGAGAGCAGTAACTGGTATTTGCTTAATGTTGGTTTCTCTAATCGTAATTGGAATTTATTCTAATTTTGTATAGAAATTACTTATTCAACTTTCCAATCAGTTTTGAAAGTAACATAATTTACTTGAATACATCTTCTTTCTTTTAAAATTTTTTTTTTTTCCATTCCATGCCATGTGTTGGGTCCGCTGGTAAATAAATACCCATAATTATGCTTATAAGGAACAGTTTTTACTTTTTCTAATTTTTCATTATAAAAATCTGTTCCCAAGTCCTCAGACTCATTTTCTTTATTTATAAAAATAAGACCAGACATTAATTTTTCTTTAATATCACAATGTGGTTTGAGCCAAAATCCTTCTCTGTCACATATAACTTCAACTCGTACATAAGAATTTGACAAATCCTTCTTAATCATTTTTGAAATTGTTTGATATGTTTCCTTTGCTTGTAGTTCCTTGATAAACTTTACAAGATTTGGAAATTTTAAAGCATTTTCTTTTGTTACAAAACATCTAAATTTAATTGCTTTTCCGCCTGACTTTATACCTTCCCTAAATTCTGCTCCACCACCATCAATAGCTCTGGTTCCGTCATAAGATAAATTATGCTTTCTTACATCAGGTATATCTGCATATATGATTTCATTAATAGCATCATCATTTAATGCTTCGTTGTATTCCCAATGATCAAAAGGAGACTCGTGTTTTTTTGAATTATTTAAGATAGAATTAAGAAAAGTCATAATCTTTAAATTTTTTTTTTATATAATTCGATATCCTATCAGTTTCATTAAGTTTTTCATAGCTCCACACTTCTAAAGAGTTTTCAAGATCTTTGATAATATTTAAAGATTTGAATAATCTAAAAAATTTTTGAAATCTTTCATTTTTTTTTACTGGTGGCATCTGGACCACATATATTGGTTTACCTGTCATCGCTGCCTCAGAAATCATTGATGTTGAGTCACATGTCACAACTATATGATCTGCTAATCTTAGGGATGAAAGATAAGCATTTTTATCAATATCAGTAATTATGATTTGATCATTATCAAAATAATTTTTTGCTAATTCAATAATATTTTTTGGTGTTCTCATTGAAGGAATAAAAATTAATTGATAATCATTTTTTATAAAATTATTTTGAACTTTTAAAAATATTTCCTCTATTATCTTTTTATCATAATTGTAATATTTATTGGGACCACCCATAATCAAGGAAACAATTTTATCTTTATTTACCTGGGATCTTAGGTAATTCATATTCTGATCTAATTCGTTATTTCTTAAATAATGAATTGCCCCCTTGCTAGTAACAATATTGCTACCAGTTATGCCATCATGTTCTGGTACTATTACATAATCAAAATTACTTGTTGAAACTTTAGGATCTTGAATATGGATGGTCATAATTTTGTTTTTAAATTTTTTTTTTAAATAAATTGAGGGAATAACACTTTTTCTTCCACAAGAAATAACAATGCTAAATTTTTGATCAATTTTATTTTTAAAAACAAAACTTTGTATTGGGGTTAATTTGGGGGGTATAAGTTTCCAAAAATTATTAAGTTCAATTTTTTCGTGTATAAAATCTAAATTTAATGCTTTTGCAAGACCTTCAACTTGGCTTATCATGCCATGCATGCCCTCTGTCAATAATAAACCTTTTAATTTAGTCATTAATCACTATATAGCTTCCATATGAGTCAAAATCCAACTAAACACACAAAAGTGTTAATAATTGGATCTGGTCCCGCTGGATATACTGCAGCAGTATATGCTGCAAGAGCGATGCTAAATCCAATATTAGTTTACGGTTCAGCCCCAGGAGGACAGCTAACCACTACCACTGATGTTGAAAATTATCCTGGCTTTGCAGATGTTATCCAAGGTCCATGGTTAATGGATCAAATGAAAGATCAAGCTAAAGCAGTTGGAACTGAAATGATTGAAGATCACATTGCATCAGTAAATCTAAAGTCTAAACCTTTTGAAGCCACAGGTGACAGTGGACAAAAATATACTGCAGATAGCATCATCATTTCTACAGGTGCTCAAGCAAGGTGGTTAAATTTAGACTCTGAACAAGAATTCAGAGGGTTTGGTGTTTCTGCATGCGCAACTTGTGACGGCTTCTTTTTTAAAAATAAAGAAGTTGCAGTTGTGGGAGGTGGCAATGCTGCTGTTGAAGAAGCTATGTTTTTAACTAAATTTGCTTCTAAAGTAAAATTAATACATAGACGAGATAGTTTGCGAGCTGAAAAGATGCTTCAAAAAAAATTGATGGAAAATAAAAAAATTGAAATTATTTGGGACTCAGTTGTTGAAGATATAATTGGTGATAAAGAACCTAAGAATGTTAAAGGAATTAAAATAAAAAATGTCAAAACAAATAAAGTTGATGAACTTAAATTAGATGGATTGTTTGTTGCAATAGGACATGATCCAGCAACACAACTATTTAAAGACCAATTGAATATGGATGAAGAAGGTTATTTAATTACAAAACCTGACTCAACTGAAACAAATGTTCCTGGAGTTTATGCTGCAGGAGATGTTAAAGATAAAACATTTAGACAAGCCGTAACTGCAGCGGGTATGGGATGTATGGCAGCGCTAGAAGCTGAGAAATTTTTATCTCACTAATTTAAGCTTTCACAAAAAGATTTAATTCTTTCCATCGCTTTTTTTAAATTATCCATTGATGTAGCGTAAGAAATTCTGAAATATCCATCTAATCCAAAAGCTGATCCTTGAACTACTGCAACATTTTGTTTTTCAAGTAACTTTTGAACAAAATCAGTATCTGTTTTAAGTTTTGTCTTTTTATTTAATAATCCTTTACAACTTGGAAATACATAAAATGCACCGTTTGGTGTAAGACAGCTTATTCCTTTAATATTATTTAAACTTCTCACCACAAAATCTCTTCTTTCTTTAAAAGCATTAGATCTTTCTTCAATAAAATCTTGTGATCCATTTAAGGCTTCAACAGCTGCTGCCTGACTCACTGAAGATGGATTTGAAGTTGACTGGGACTGAATTTTACCAATAGCTTTAATAATATTTTTTGGACCAGCTGCATAACCT
>CACJXB010000022.1:0-13974 GCA_902597265.1 uncultured Pelagibacteraceae bacterium
GGCTCAAATATTTGGTTGCTGGAGTATACCTTTAGGATTACCGTATAATGAAAATTTATTAGTAAGAATTAAACTTGAGTTAAATCCTGATGGAACAGTGTTACAGTCAGAAATATTAGACCATGCTCGTATGAATAAACCTGGTCAAGGATTTTATAAAGTTCTGGCAGAAAGTGCTTTAAGAGCTATTAAATTATGTCAACCTCTCAGAGTACCTACAACTGGATATGAGAGGTGGAAAGAGTTACAATTAAATTTTGATGCAAGGGAGATGTTAGAAGGATAATAAATATGATGATTAGAACATTTTTTGTATTTGTTTTTCTTATTTTCTCATTTAATGCGAAAGCTTTAATTGAAGTCGATATAACCCGAGGAAATTTAAATCCACTACCAATCGCAGTATCACCTTTGTCAATCGATGAAGAACCAAGAAAAAATTTCGAAAAAATTCTTAAAAAGAAAAATATTGGCTCTGAGATTTCTAAAATCGTTGAAAAGAATTTAAAAACTTCAGGTCTATTTAATCCGCTAAACAAGGATGCTTTTTTACAAGCACCAGATATTGCTAATTTAAAACCTAGATTTGAAGATTGGAATTTAATAAAAGCTCAAGCACTTATAACTGGCAAGGTTAATTTGATTAATGAAAAATTAAGAGTTGAATTTAGACTATGGGATGTTCTTGCTGGAAAAGAAATGATGGCGTTAGCTTTTACAACAGTACCAAATAACTGGAGACGTGTAGGTCATATAATTACTGATAAAGTATATGAGAGATTAACTGGTGAAAAAGGTTATTTTGATACTAGAATTATTTATGTTGCAGAAGAAGGCCCAAAAACACGAAGAATTAAGAAGTTAGCTATAATGGATCAAGATGGTGCTAATAATAAATTTTTGACATTAGGAAATGAACTTGTTTTAACTCCAAGATTTAATCCAACAAGTCAAATGGTAACTTATCTTTCTTATTTTAGGAATCTTCCAAGAGTTTATTTATTAGATATAGAAACTGGTATGCAAGAAGTAGTTGGGGATTTTCCTGGAATGACTTTTGCTCCTAGATTTTCACCTGATGGAAAAAAAATAATTATGAGTTTTGCAAAAGATGGAAACTCAGATATTTACACAATGGACTTAGAAAATAGAATTGTTGAAAAAATAACTAATCATCCCTCAATAGATACATCGCCTTCTTATTCACCCGATGGCAAGTATATTTCTTTTAATTCAGATAGAAGTGGTTATCAACAAATTTATACCATGGATAGTAATGGCAAAAATGTCAAAAGAATTTCCTTTGGTAAAGGTTTGTATGGAACGCCAGTTTGGTCACCTAGAGGAGACTTGATTGCTTTTACCAAACTTCATAAAGGAAAATTTTATATTGGTGTAATGCGAACTGATGGTAGTGGAGAGCGACTACTAACAGAAAATTTTTACCAAGAAGCACCATCGTGGTCTCCAAATGGAAGAGTTTTAATTTTCTATAGAGAAACGAAAACTGACGATAAAGGTGAAGGTTTTTCTGCAAAATTATGGTCTATTGATTTGACTGGGTATAATGAGAGGCTAGTTGTAACTCCAACTGATGCCTCAGACCCATCATGGTCATCTTTATTAAGTAATTAAACACTATTAACTTGATTTTTAGACTTGAAACATCTATTTAGTTGTGAAAAAGTCAAGAATAAGAAATATTGATCAAGGAGCAATAATGAAATTAAACAAAATTTTTAAAAACGCTTTTTTAATAACAATAGCATGTTTGGTTCTGTCTGCTTGTGCAACTCAAAAAAAAACAGGCCAAATGCAAGGAGACGTTTACACAGGTAAAGACACTGTAGAATATTTAGCATCAGGAGTTCCTGATAGGGTATTCTTTGCAACTAACGAGTCAGTTTTAACTACTGCTTCAAGAGAGACTTTGAGAAAACAAGCTGCATGGTTAAGAAAAAATTCTAAAGTTACGGTAGTACTTGAGGGTCACGCAGATGAAAGAGGCACTAGAGAATATAACTTAGCACTTGGTGAAAGAAGAGCTAATGCTGCAAAAGATTACCTAATGACATACGGAATTTCTTCAGACAGGATTTCAGTTTTAAGTTACGGTAAAGAAAGACCAGTTGACTCTGGATCGAATCCACTAGCTTGGTCAAAAAATAGAAGATCAGTTACTGTAAAAGCAAATTAATTTATTATCTTTAAAAGACCCTTAATCATTTAGATTCAAGGGTCTTTTTTTTGCCATTATTTTAAACATAACTTATTTCATGAAGCACCTGTGCAAAAATAAAATTGTTAAACTTTTTCTATTATTAAATTTTTTCATTGTAGGTTTCTCATATGCAGACAATCATGATATTAATGACACTTTAGAACAAATTAAAAACGATATTCAGACTTTAGAAAAGGCTGTCTATTCTTCATCTAGTAATTTTAATAATTTTAACAATTCATCCTTAAATAATTTAGATGATAACTCAGAAGATGTTTTAACGAGACACCTTTTAAAATTATCAGAAATTGAAAATCAGTTTCAACAACTTACAAACAAATTTGAGGAAATTAATTTCAAATTGGACAAGTTATCAAATAGATTGTCAAAAGTTCAATCTGACAATCAGTTAAGATTTCAAGATATTGAAACTCAATTATTTTCTCAAGAAGATAGAGAGAAATTAACAAAAAATTTTACTAAAGAAAAAAAAGAAATTTTACCTGGATCATCTCAACCACAAGATTTAGGTACAACATCTTACAGAGATACTGCTTCGAACAAAACATCTCAAGAAACAAGATCAATTGACACAACTGCTGCAATAGTAACAGAAGCTTTTCAGTCTGAGGAAAAAATTCTTCCGCAGGATACTCCTGACAAACAATATGAATTTGCAACAAGCTTTCTTAAAGTTGGAGATTATTCAACAGCTGAGAGAGCTTTCAGAGAATTTGTAGTTTCTAATCCAGAACATAATCTAGCTGGTAATGCTCAATATTGGTATGCAGAAACTTTTAGAATAAGACAACTTTACACTGATGCAGCATCAGCTTATTTAGAGGGCTATCAAAAATATCCAAAAGGAGAGAAAGCTCCAATCAACTTGTTGAAGTTAGGAGTTTCAATGGTACAAATTGGAGAAAAAGATCAGGGTTGTAAAATGATAAACGGAGTTGAAAAACAGTATCCGAAAGCAAATCAATCCGTGATCCAAAAAGCTAAATATGAGTCTCAAAAATTTGAGTGTAAAAAACAAAATTCCTAAAATTTTAATAGAAAAGTTAAATAATAAAAAAGTAAATTTATTATATAAAAAATTTGAGAAATCTTTTAACTTAGATGAAAACTTTATAGTAGCTGTTTCTGGAGGATCTGACAGTTTAGCTCTAGCTTATTTATCAAAAATTTATGCATCTATTAATAATTTAAGATCTGAATATTTTATCATAGATCACAGGATAAGATCCGAGTCCACTAGTGAAGCAAAATTGGTAAAAAAATTATTAAAAAAATTCTATATTAAAGCTGAAATTTTAACATGGTTAGGAAAAAAACCTATGAATAATATTCAATCTGTTGCTAGAAATAAAAGATATGAACTGTTATTCAAAAAATGTAAAAAAAACAAAATAAAGAATATTTTGATTGGGCATCATCAAGATGATCTTTTTGAAAATTTTTTTATTAGATTTTTAAGGGGAAGCGGTCTTAGAGGTCTAGTTTCTTTAGATAAGAAAACTAAAATTTCCGGAATTAATTTGTACAGACCTCTATTAAATTTCAAAAAAGATGATCTAATTTTTCTTTCAAAATATATCTTTAACTTTAATATAGATGATCCCTCAAATAGAGATGAAAAATATCAAAGAATTAAAGTAAGAAAATTAATAAAAGGACTAAATGGAAAAGGTCTTAATAAAAGTAAACTTTATAAGAGTATTATTAATTTGAAAGATTCAGATGAAACAATCAAATTTTACGTTAGACAAAATCTTATCAACAACACTCACTATTCCTTAAAAAAAAATAAATTAATACTAAATCAAGAGTTTTTTTCGCAACCACATGAAATTGTATTTAGAGCGTTATCAGATTCTATAAAATTAGTTGGTAAAAAATATTATTTATCAAGAGGAAAAAAAATTGATAAAATTATCACTCAAATTCAAAATGATGCATTTTTTAAAGGTACTTTAGGCGGTTGTATTATTGAAAAAGTTAATCAAACATTAATAATTACTAAAGAAACCTAAATTTTTTGGTATTTACACAAAATTGCCACTTGTTTAATCTATAATAATTCTTATTTTAAAGGTATGAATTTTAAAAACATAGCAATGTGGGCAATAATAGTTTTTCTAACTATTGGGCTTTATAACATGTTTAAAAATCCACAAGCAAACGTTAGAAATGGTAATCAAGTTATTTTTTCAGATTTTTTAACTTCTGTGGAAAATGGTGAAGTTTTAAAAGTGGAAATCCAAGGAAACAACATAAAGGGTGTTTATTCTAATGGAAATAGTTTTAGAACGTATTCTCCTAATGATCCAAATTTAATTGAAAAGCTATCTGATAAAGGGGTGAGTATTTCAGCAGCGCCTCTTGAGGAAAAAATGCCATCTCTATTTGGAGTTCTTTTATCATGGTTTCCAATGCTTCTATTAATTGCAGTTTGGATCTTTTTTATGAGGCAGATGCAAGGAGGCAAAGGTGGTGCTATGGGCTTTGGACGTTCAAAAGCAAAAATGATGAATGAGTTAAAAGGAAAAGTGACTTTTAACGATGTTGCTGGTGTAGAAGAAGCAAAAGAAGAAGTAGAGGAAATTGTAGAGTTTCTTAAAGATCCAAAAAAATTCAGTAGATTAGGTGGAAAAATTCCAAGAGGTGCTTTGTTAGTAGGTCCTCCAGGAACAGGTAAAACTTTACTTGCAAGAGCAATAGCAGGTGAAGCTGGTGTCCCTTTTTTCACAATATCAGGATCTGATTTTGTTGAAATGTTTGTAGGAGTTGGAGCTTCAAGAGTAAGAGATATGTTTGAGCAAGGAAAAAAAAATTCCCCTTGTATAATTTTTATTGATGAAATTGATGCTGTGGGCAGAAGCAGGGGCGCAGGTTTAGGTGGCGGAAATGATGAAAGAGAACAGACATTAAATCAGCTTTTGGTTGAGATGGATGGATTTGACACCAATGAGGGTGTAATTATTATTGCAGCAACAAACAGACCTGATGTACTTGATCCAGCATTATTAAGACCAGGAAGATTTGACAGACAAGTCGTAGTATCAAACCCTGATATAATAGGAAGAGAAAAAATTTTAAAAGTTCATGTTAAAAAAATTAAAATGGCTCCTGATGTAAATTTAAGAATTATAGCTAGAGGAACTCCAGGTTTTTCTGGTGCTGATTTAGCAAATTTAGTAAATGAGGCGGCATTACTAGCAGCAAGAAAGAACAAAAGAATTGTAACATTAAATGAATTTGAAGAAGCTAAAGATAAAGTAATGATGGGATCAGAACGAAGATCAATGGTTATGTCAGAGGAAGAAAAAACATTAACAGCTTATCATGAAGCCGGACATGCTATTGTTACTATAAATGAAAGTGCTGCTTATCCAATCCACAAAGCAACAATAATTCCTCGTGGTAGAGCTTTAGGTATGGTAATGCAGTTACCTGAGAGAGATGAGTTATCCCAAACACGAGAGCAACTTCATGCTCAATTAGCTATTGCAATGGGAGGAAGAGTAGCTGAAGAGATTATATTTGGTGATGATAAAGTTACAACTGGTGCAGCTAGCGATATAGAGCAAGCTACTAAAAGAGCAAGAGCAATGGTAATGAGAGCTGGATTAAGCAAAGAACTTGGTCCGGTTGCATATGGAGAAAATGAAGAAGAGGTTTTTTTAGGAAGGTCAGTTGCAAGACAACAAAATATGTCTGAAGAAACAGCAAGAAAAGTAGATGCTGAAATAAGAAAGATTGTTGATAAAGGTTATGAAAGAGCAAGAAAAGTATTAACCGAAAAAATTGATGATTTACATAAATTAGCTAAGGCTTTATTAACATATGAGACTTTAACAGGAGATGAAATTGAAAATCTTATTAATAAAAATATATATCCTGCTGATAAACAAGATCTAAAAGTTGAGGACGATAAAGGCTCAGCATTAAGTGCTATGGGGCTAAAACCAAAAATTGTACATTAATTTTTAATGATAAAATATTACACTAAAGCGTGTAATTTTTATTTTGGTTCGATTTCAAAACAAAAAGTTAAAAGTAAATTTTCATTACCTTTGCATGGAAATAATCTTGTATCTTTTGATACTATTGAAATTTTATCAAGAAAAAAGATCAAGAGAATTAATATCAAGGATATTAATCGGCTTGAAAAAAAAATTAAAAAAAAAGTCTTATTAGATATAAAGAAGATAACAAAAAAAAAATCTTTTAAAGGTCTTAAACTTTCTAAATTTCCTATTCTAATGGGAGTTTTAAATTTAACACCAAATAGTTTTTCTGATGGGGGAAAGTATAATAAAAAAGGTTTTGGTATCTTGCACGCTAAAAGACTTGTTAAGGATGGATGTGGTATTCTAGATATTGGTGGAGAAGCTACAAATCCAGGGTCTAAAGAAGTTGATGCAGATATTGAATGGAAAAGAATTTCCTCAACTTTATCAAAGATTAAAAAACTTAATATATTTATTTCTTTGGATACAAGAAAAAGTTTAATAATGAAAAAAGGGATCAAAAAAAAATAAATTTGATAAATGATATATCAGGTCTTGATCATGATTTTAATACAATTAAGGTTTTAAAAGAAACTAAAATTCCATTTGTGATACATCATATTCAAGGTACCCCTCAAACCATGCAAGAAAAACCAAAGTATAAAGATGTTGTATTAGATATTTATGATTTTTTTGAAAAAAAAGTTAATTATATAAGATCACAAGGTATTAAACACAACAATATTATCCTAGATCCTGGTATAGGTTTTGGTAAAAACTTGAAACATAATATTACTTTAATAAGAAATATTTCTATTTTTCACTCTCTTGGTTTTCCTGTAATGATAGGAACTTCAAGAAAAAGATTTATTAAAGGTATTTCTAAAAATAATGATAGTAAAGAAAGATTAGGAGGAACCATATCTTCATGTTTATTTGCAATTACACAAGGAGTTCAGATTTTAAGAGTTCATGATGTTAACGAAGTTAATCAAAGTATTAAAGTTTTTAATTCACTAAAATTTTAAAATGTCAAAAAAATATTTTGGTACAGATGGTATAAGAGGCAGGGTAAATAGAAATAAGATTAATGGAGAAATGTTTTTTAAATTTGGATTAGCAGCAGGTACATATTTTAAAAATCAAAAAAAAATAAAACAAATAGCAATAATTGCTAAAGATACAAGGTTATCAGGATATACACTTGAACCTGCACTTGTATCTGGATTAGCTTCAGCAGGAATGCATGTTTTCACACTTGGTCCACTACCAACTAATGGACTTGCAATGTTGACAAAAAAAATGAGAGCTAATATGGGTATTATGATAACAGCCTCACATAATCCTTTTCATGATAATGGTTTAAAACTATTTGGACCAGATGGACTTAAACTTTCAGATAAAATTGAAAAAAAAATCGAAAAATTAATTGATTCAAAAATTGTTAAAAACCTGTCTGAACCAAAAACCCTAGGAAGAGTAAAAAGGTTAGAAGATGCAAATGATAGATATATTAAAATTTTAACAGGGAATTTTCCTAAAAATTTTAGTCTTAAAGGAATGAAAATTGCAATCGATTGCGCAAATGGAGCTGGATATAAATCGGGCCCAAAGCTTTTAAAAAGTTTAGGAGCTAAAGTTTACGAATACGGAACATCTCCGAATGGTTTAAATATAAATTGTAATTGTGGTTCAACTTTCCCTAAAAAAATTCAATCTTTAGTAAAAAAGTATAGAACGCATTTAGGTATCTCTTTAGACGGAGATGCTGATAGAATAATTTTATCTGATGAAAAAGGAAATATTATCAATGGTGACCAAATTATTGCTATGCTTGCAAGTAGGTGGAAGAAAAAAAAAATTTTAAAAGGGGGAGTTATTGGGACTTTAATGTCAAATTATGGACTAGAGAAATATTTTAAAGATCGAAAAATAAGATTTATGAGAGCACAAGTTGGAGACAGATATGTAAAAGAAAAAATGAAAAAATATAATTTTAATTTAGGTGGTGAGCAATCAGGACATATTATTCTTGGTAAATTTGCTACAACTGGGGACGGCTTATTAGTTGCTTTAGAAGTTTTATTTTCAATGAGAAAAGGAAAAAAGGCTAGTGAATTGTTTAATACATTTGCAGTAACGCCTCAAATATTAGAGAATATAAAAGTAAAAGATAAATCAATTATTGACTCAAAAAAATGTAAAAAAGCAATTCAAAAATCTGAGAAATTGATTCAAAAGCAGGGCAGGATGCTAGTAAGAAAATCAGGCACAGAGCCAAAGATAAGAATTATGGGAGAGTCTAACAATATTGTATTGTTAAAAAGATGTATAGATATTGTTAAAAGATCAATAAATTAATTTGAGAATTAAATCTAAAATATTAGTTATTGCAGGTTCAGACTCTTCAGGAGGAGCAGGTATTCAAGCTGATATTAAAACCATTACAAGCCTTGGATCTTATGCAATGACTGCTATTACAGCAGTCACTGTTCAAAATACCAAAGGAGTAAAATCAGTTTTCCCAATACCTGCAGATGAAATAAAAAATCAAATTCTTTATTCAGCTAAAGATATTAAACCAAATGCAATTAAAATTGGTATGTTACACTCAGCATCAGTCATAAAAAAAAGTTTTATTCTCATTAAAAAAGTTAAAAATTAATAGAGTTGTTTTAGATCCTGTGATGGTTGCGAAAGGAGGTTCTCGATTAATTGATGCAAATGCAATTAAAGTTTTAAAAAAAAATCTTTTAAATCATGTTAGCTTGATAACACCAAATATACCTGAGGCCGAAGTTTTAACAGGGATAAAAATAAAAAATAAAAAAGATATGATAATTGCTGGTAAAAAAATAATAAAGCTTGGAGCTAAAAATGTTTTAATTAAAGGCGGACACTTAAAAACCAGAGAAGTTATTGATATTTACTTAAATAATTCAGATTTAAAAGTTTTCACTAGTCCTAGATATAAAACTAGAAATACTCATGGCACAGGATGTACATTATCTAGCGCAATTACGACTTTTTTTTCGTGTGGAAAAAGTATTAAGAAAGCTTGTGAGCAAGGAATTAAATATGTTAACTTAGCTATATTAAGTAATCCAAATTATGGAAAAGGACATGGTCCCATAAATCATTTAAATTCAATAAAATTAAAAAAAAAATTTGATTAATGAAAAATATAGTAGTTGTTGGATCTCAATGGGGAGATGAAGGAAAGGGAAAAATAGTAGATTGGCTTTCTGAACAAGCAGATGTTGTTATTAGGTTTCAAGGTGGTCATAACGCTGGACACACTTTGGTAATAGATGGAGTAACTTATAAGCTTCGACTACTTCCATCTGGAATAGTAAGAAAAAATAAAATTTCCATAATTGGCAATGGAGTAGTTGTTGATCCTTGGGCTTTATTAGAAGAAATACAGGAAATTAAATTAAAGGGTGTAAATGTAGACTCAAACAATTTAATAATTTCAGAGAGTGCTAATTTGATACTTCCATTTCATAAGGAAATGGATGAAATTAGAGAAGATGCAGCAGGTAAAGGAAAAATAGGAACAACTCGTCGTGGGATTGGACCTGCATATGAAGATAAAGTTGGCAGAAGATCTATAAGAGTAATGGATTTAAGATCAGAGAAAAATCTTGATCAAAGATTGGAAGTGGTTTTAATGCATCATAATGCGATACGAAAAGGTTTAGGAAAAAAAATTTTTGAAAAAGAAAAGTTAAAAAAAGATTTATTAGAAATTGCTCCTGAAATTTTAAAATTTTCCCAACCAGTTTGGTTTAAGATTGATGAATTTAAAAGAAAAAAAAAGAGGATATTATTTGAAGGAGCACAAGGAATTTTATTAGATGTTGATCATGGAACATACCCATTTGTGACCTCATCAAACACAGTTGCAGCTAATGCGGCAACCGGAACTGGTTGTGGACCAAATTCTATTAATTATGTACTTGGTATTACAAAAGCATATACGACTAGAGTAGGTGAAGGACCTTTTCCAACAGAATTAAAAGATGACATTGGGGAGTTATTAGGAACTAGAGGAAAAGAGTTCGGCACTGTTACAAGTCGTAAAAGAAGATGTGGGTGGTTTGATGGAGTTTTGGTTAGACAAACTATTAAAGTTTCAGGTATTGATGGTATTGCTCTTACTAAGCTAGACGTTTTAGATGAACTCGATGAAATTAAGATGTGTATTCAATACGATTTAGATGGAAAAAAAATTGACTATTTGCCTGCCTCAGTAGAGGATCAATTAAAAATTAGGCCAATATATAAATCTTTTCCTGGATGGAAACATTCAACGAGTGGAGTTAAAAATATGAAAGATCTTCCTGAAAATGCTAAAAATTATATTTATGCGGTGGAGGATTTTATTGGTACAAAAATATCAAGTATTTCTACAAGTCCTGAAAGAGATGATACAATTCTAATTGAAAATCCTTTCGAAGTTTAATTTACAGGCAATAAATTTTTGGATTTAGCTAAGAGCAGCATTTGTTTTTGAAGTTTTTCAAAAGCTTTATTTTCAATTTGTCTTACTCTTTCTCTACTAATTTTATATTTTTTACTTAAATCATCAAGAGTAGTTGGATTATCATTTAATCTTCTTGAATATAATATTTCACGCTCTCTCTCATTAAGAACTTTTACCGAGTCTTTTAATAAATCTTTTCTTTGCTCCATTTCTTCTTGATGAGCAAATTTTAAATCATGATCCAAGTCTTTATCAACTAACCAATCCTGCCATTCATCACCATCTTCACCTACTTGGGCATTTAAAGAAAATTCTTTTCCAGACAATCTTCTATTCATCGAAACAACTTCCTCTTTACTTACATCAAGTTTATTTGCTATTTCATCTACATGTTCATTTCTCAAATCTCCTTCGGATTGAGGGGCAATTTGATTTTTTAATTTTTTAAGATTAAAAAATAATTTTTTTTGTGCAGTTGTCGTGCCTATTTTAACTAAACTCCATGATCTTAATATATATTCTTGAATAGATGCTTTTATCCACCACATAGCGTAAGTTGCTAATCTAAAACCTTTTTCTGGTTCAAATTTTTTAACAGCCTGCATCAAACCAATATTACCTTCTGAAATCATTTCATTCACAGGTAAACCATAGCCTTTATAACCCATTGCAATTTTTGCAACTAATCTTAAATGACTTGTTACTAATTTTTCAGCTGCTTTAATATTTCCAGTGGTTTTCCAATTCTTTGCAAGCATGTACTCCTCTTCAGCATCTAACATTGGGAATTTTTTTATTTGATCTAAGTAAGCTGATAGCCCACCCTCATTACTTAGAATTGGCAAATTACTGTTTATAGTCATATTCACAACAGTTTATCTAATAAATTTAAAATATATTTCAATATATTATTTCCCAGTATTTCTTAGTATTTTTAAGATAATTTCAAGTTCTTGTGGCAAAATTGAGTTAAAAATCATTTCTTTATTTTTTGTTGGATGAATGAAACCTAATGTTTTAGCATGTAGAAATTGTCTATTTAAATTTATAAGATTTTTTTCCAGAACAGGGTCAATATTTTTGATTTTTTTAAATTTTTTTTTGTATTTATCATCTCCGACAATACTATTTCCTAAGTAATTCATATGAACTCTTATTTGGTGAGTCCTACCAGTTTCTAATTTACATTCTATCAAACTAAAAGTTGGAGTATCTTTATTTTCAAAAATTTCAATTGTTTTATAATTTGTAATTGCTTTTTTTCCTTTAGTTCTACTTACCTCCATCAACTGTCTATTTTTTGAACTTCTAGATATAAACGTTTCTATCTTACCTTTTGATGGTCTTATTTTTCCCCAGATTAAAAGTTCATAAATTCTAATTATAGAATGTTTGTTAAATTGTTTTGAAAGATTTTCATGAGCTTGATTATTTTTTGCAACGACTATTAAACCAGATGTATTTTTATCAATTCTATGTACTATCCCTGGTCTTAGTTCATCACCAATATTTGATAAAGAATTTTTATCATGGCTCATTAATGCATTAACAATGGTATTGTCGAAATTTCCTGCACCTGGATGAATCACAATACCTGAAGGTTTGTTTAAAACAATCAAATCATGGTCCTCATAAATTATATCTAGTTTGAATTTATAAGGTTTAAGAGATGTTTTTTTTGGTTCTGGTATTACAAGATTTAAAATATCACCACTCAACATTTTTTTAGATGGATCTAATAAAATTTTATTATTTACTTTAAGTTTCTTATCTAAAATCAATTTTTTTATTCTTGTCCTGCTTAAATTCTTTTCTTTTTTACGAATTAAAACATCAACTCTTAGGTTTTTTTCATCATCTTTGACGATCAAATTTATTTTTTTTTCCATAAAATGTTATATTAATATTAAATGCGTCTGTAGCTCAACTGGATAGAGCGCCTGACTTCGGATCAGGAGGTTCTGGGTTCGACTCCTAGCAGGCGCACCATTTATTCTCCCATATTTATTAAAGTTCCTTTTACACGTGCTTTAAGAAAAGAGCGGTAAAAAAGTCCAATACCAATAATTAAGTAAATTATATTAAGCAAATACGCATATTTTAAATTATCGTAATTTACAAAATCATTTATTAAAATATTTCTCGCTTCATCAAAAATATAAACTAAAGGTAAACCTTTAGCTATTAATTGGAAGAAACTAGGTAAAATTTCAATTGGATAATAAATACATCCAAGAGGTGCTAGTAAAAATAGCGATGACCATGCAATGTTTTCAAAAGATGGACCAAATCTAATTAATCCTGCGCTTACAAATAATCCAAGTGTAATTCCAAAAATATATAAACTTAAAAACAATAATAATAGAGGTAGACCTAATTTTAAAATAGACACTCCAAATAAGGGTGACGTTAATATTATAGCAGGAACAAGTCCAATCAAAGTTCTAACTAAAGCAGTGAAAATTAGAGATACTATAATCTCTCTTAGTCTCAGTGGTGCTATAAATAAATTAGTAAAATTTCTGCTCCAAACCTCTTCTAAAAAAAGCATATTAAAACTTATACTTGACCTAAAAAGAATGTCGTAAAGTATTGCACATGTTAGAATGATACCAACAGTATTATTATAATAGTCACTATATATTGAAAAAAACTTTGAAATGAACCCCCAAAGAATTATCTGAATTGTTGGCCAGTAAATTAGATCTAAGATTCTAGGCAAAGATCCTTTAATGAGATAAAAATGTCTTAAAAAAAGACCGTACATTTTATTTATATTCATATCTGATCTCTATTAAGTTTCAAAAATACTTCTTCCATGTTTTCACGACCATGCTTTTTAATTAGTTCTTTTGGAGATCCATAATCAATTATTGATCCATTATTCATCATTAAAACTGATGAGCATAATCTTTCTACCTCTGACATATTATGTGATGCTAGAACTATGGAAGCTTTTTTTTCTTTTTGATATTCCTCTAAAAAACTTCTTACATAGTCTCCCGTCTCAGGATCGAGGGATGCAGTTGGCTCATCTAATAATAGAACTTTAGGATCATTTATTATAGATTTTGCTAAACTTACTCTATTTTTTTGTCCTGAAGATAATTCACCAGTTATTTTATTAAGCATTTCACTTAATTTAAGTTTATCACTTAAATAATCTATTTTTTCATTCAGTTTTTTAACATTATAAAGTTTACCATAAACAATTAAATTTTGATGTACAGTCAACTTTTTTGGAAGTT
>CACJXB010000023.1:0-13121 GCA_902597265.1 uncultured Pelagibacteraceae bacterium
CAATGATCAGCAATTACTCCTTCAACCTTATTATCTTTGATAAATTCATTAATTAATTGAGCTTTTCTTATTTTTCTTAAAAATTTAATTCCGCCAACTCTTTCAATAGAAAAATTTACTTTATTATCAAATTCCTTATGATCTTCATGGTAATCAGCAAAAACTTTTATCATGAAATTTTTGGACATTTCATTAGCAAGTCCCCACATTAAACTTTGCATGCCACCTATTTCAGGTGGGAAAGATCTTGTTACAATTAGGTACATTAATTATTTTTCCACTTAATACCACATCCAGCAGAGGGAGTTTGACTTTCAGGTCCTTTTCCAGTTTCAGCAATTTGCTTCATCGCTTTAAATAAATCACTCTCGCCTTCTCTTACAGGAACTAAATTTTTAAGTTCTCTTAATCGACCTCGGTATTGAAGCTCAAGATTTTTATTATAACCAAAGAAATCAGGAGTACATACTGCATCATAAGTTTTGGCTATTTCCTGTGTTTCATCAACTAAATAGGGAAAACTAAATTGATGTTTTTTTGCAAATAAAATCATGTTTTCAAATGAATCTTCTGGATAATTTTCAGCATCATTTGCACATATTGCTACAGTATTAATTCCAAAATCATTTAATTTTTTGCTATCCTCAACAATATCTTTGGTAACTGCTTTAACGTATGGACAATGATTACAAATAAACATGATCAAAGTTCCATTTTCACCTTTGACATCATTTAGAGAAATTATTTTATTGTCTGTTGATTTAAGCTTAAAGTCGTGTGCCTTTTGGCCGAAATCACATATTGGAGTTTGTATTGGCATAATGTAATAATATATAAATTATGTTTTACGATTTAAAAGATAAAAAACCAAAAAACTCTGGCGAAAATTGGGTAGCTCCTAATGCAACCATAATAGGTGATGTTACTTTAGAAAAGAATTCTAGTATTTGGTTTAATGCAACCTTAAGAGGAGATATTGAAAATATTCACATTGGTGAAGGATCAAATGTACAAGATGGAAGTGTTTTGCATACTGATCCAGGCTATCCATTAAGAATTGGAAAAAATGTAACTGTTGGACATATGGTTATGCTTCATGGATGTACGATAGGGGACAATAGTTTAATTGGAATTGGTGCAGTGATTCTAAATAATGCTAAGATTGGAAAAAATTGTATCATTGGTGCAAAAGCTTTAATTACAGAAAATAAAGAAATACCAGACAACTCACTAGTGATTGGTTCACCTGGTAAGGTTGTAAGAGAAGTTACTGAAGAAGAAAAGAAAGCTGTAGCAGAAAACACTCGACATTATCAAGATAATTGGAAAAAATATTCTAAGGCAATTTTTTAACAATAACTTAATATTTCTTTTAAATTAATTTAAAATTTCTTCGTTAAATAGATTTATATTTTTATGATAAAAAAAATTAATCAAATTTTTAAAGAAATTTTCGAATTTTTAAAAATAAACTAATGATTTTAAATTTGTTCATATTTATTTCATTAATTTTGGGAAGCTATTTTTTAAGTTTTTTAATTACTTAAACTACTTATTTTTTAAGGGACTAACCAAGCTTTCTTATTAGTTTCTAAATCAAACTTTGCTCTTCGATGTCCTTTGGCAGCAAGATATAGCCATTCAATAGATTTAATCTTACATTTTATAACTGTAAAGTTTTTATAACCTTCTTCACTTTGCTCCATTGTATAATCAAAATCTTCTAATTTAGATATCATACCAGAAGTTGGATTTTCTGAAGCAGTTCCTGGAGGACTATCGGTTAAATAACAACGTCTGCTTATATGTTGAGTTTTTTTCCATGACTCTTCAGTTGTAGAATTTTGATTATTAACTTCACATTCTACTTTTACTCTTAATTGTATCTTTTCTTCTTTATCGTAGAAAACTAGAGAGGCATTTTTATTTTTTTTAAGAATATCCACCTTTGGAGATCTTAAATCAGTATGAAATTGTAATAGATTGTTTGCTCTATCTGATTTTCGCAAAACAACAATTCTACCGTCTACTTCATCTTGGTGAGCACATATGAAAACAGGAATTCTAAATGGTGAACCTCTGTTAGTCACAGCATCATCTAGCATTGACCAATACTTATTCTGAATTTCCTCTAAATTTTCATAGTATGCTGGCTGCATACACTACTTTCTAAATCTTTTTATTAAACTTGATGTGTCCCAACGATTTCCACCCAAACCTTGCACCTCTCCATAAAATTTATCAACAAGCTCTGTGACAGGTAATAATGAGCCATTATTTTTAGCTTCATCCATTGCAATTTTTAAATCTTTTCTCATCCAATCAACTGCAAAACCAAAATCAAATTTATCATCAATCATTGTTTTGTATCTGTTTTCCATTTGCCAAGATTGAGCAGCACCTTTTGAAATTACTTCAATAACATCTTCCATATTTAATCCAGCTTTCATTCCAAAATTAATTCCTTCAGATAATCCTTGAACTAATCCTGCTATACAAATTTGATTAACCATCTTAGCTAATTGTCCACAGCCAGCTTTACCAAGTAATTTCATTTTTTTGCTGTAGCAATCAATTTTATCTTTTGCTTTATCAAAGTCAGCCTGATCACCACCGATCATAACTGTTAGTGCGCCATTCTCAGCACCAGCTTGACCACCTGATACAGGAGCGTCTAACGCACCAAATCCATTTTTTTTTGCATGTTCATAAATTTCTCTAGCAATTGTTGCTGATGCTGTAGTGTTATCAATATAGATTGCACCTTTTTTAATTGTTTTAAATGCACCATTGTCACCAAATGTTACTTCTCTTAAATCGTTATCATTACCAACACATGTAAAGATATACTCTGCATCTTTTGCAGCCTCAGAAGGAGTTTCTGCCATTTTACCTTTGTATTCTTTAATCCATTTTTCTGCTTTTGATTTTGTTCTGTTAAAAACAGTTACATTGTGACCACCTTTTGATATATAACCAGCCATTGGATAACCCATGACCCCAAGACCTATGAAAGCAACATTACAACTCATAATTTTTTATGTTTAGTAGTTTAAGTTTAAAAGTAATTATTTTCGGATTTATCTTTACATTTTTTTCTAGTTTTGGACAGAGTTTTTTTCTTGGTTTATTTAATTCTAGTATCAGGGAAACACTATCTATTACTCATGGACAATTTGGCTCAATTTATGCTTCAGCAACTTTACTAAGTAGCTTTCTTTTAATTTGGGTTGGTAAAAAAATTGATGATATAAATATTTTTAAATTTGCTTTTTATGTAACTTTACTTTTATCTTTTTCTTGTTTCTTTTTTTCAAAAATATCATCTGTAACTTTTTTATTTATTGCTGTTTTTTTAATGAGATTTTCAGGTCAGGGACTAATGTCTCATACGGCAACTACAACTATTACCAGGTATTTTACTCAATCTAGAGGTAAAGCTCTTAGCATTGGATGGTTCGGCCTTTCATCTGCAGAATTTATTTTGCCTGTCTTAATTGTCTATCTGCTTACAATTACAGCATGGCAAAATGTTTGGATATCTATTTCTATCTTATCACTAATTTTTTTACCACTAGCTTCGTTTTTTTTAATTAAAAAATTAGATTTTGATACAAGAGAACAAGAAGATTCTAATAATACCAAGTCAAAAGAAATCAAACAATGGCAAAGGATTGAAGTTTTAAAAGATTATAGATTTTATATTGTGTGTTTAAACATGCTAGCAATGCCATGGATTGCAACTGGAGTATTTGTTTATCAATCTTTTATCACAGAGTCTAAAGAATGGGGATCTTTTGTGATTGCTCAATCATTTATGATTTATTCAATATTATCAGTAATTACTTTACTAGGATCTGGCTTTTTAATTGATAAATTTACGAGTAGAAAATTATTAATTTTTATGAACATACCTTTATTAGTTGCAACATTGGTCTTATTTTATTTTGATACTTCTATAACTTCTTTTATCTTTCTTGGACTAATTGGTATTTCTAATGGATTAGCAAACGTTTTAGGATCATCAACTTGGGCAGAAATTTATGGGGTAAAATATATTGGGTCTATTAAAGCTCTTACTACAGCTTTAATGGTATTTTCCACAGCATTTGGAACTGCACTATTTGGATTGTTGATTGATAGAGGATTTACAATTGAACAAATTGCTTTAGTTTCATTTATTTATATTTTGATATCTTTAATTCTTCTCTTTTCAGTAAAAAGTAAGCTAAATCCAAAATATATTTAAAAAATTCCTTGATTTTTATTACTTCACTGTATAGATACTCCGCATGGCTAGGGTTACAGTAGAAGATTGTATTGACAAAGTTGATAGTCCTTACGAATTAGTTTTAGTTGCAAAAGAAAGAGCAACTCAACTAAACTCAGGTATAGAACCAACAATTGAAAGAGATAATGATAAAAACACAGTTATATCTTTAAGAGAGATTGCTGAAGAAAATGTCAAAGTTCCAGATTTAACTGAAAGCGCTATTTATAAACTTAGAAAACATGTTGAACAAGTTGATGACAATGTTGAAGATGATGAAGATATTGGTGATGACTTTGAAAGTTTATATAAAGGTGAAATTTCTAAAAGCGGAGCACCAATTTTACCTTCTAAAAGAGCAAGAAAAGCTCCAGAAAAAATTCAAGTTTCAAAAGAGGATTTAGAGGAGTTATCTGAGACAGCTAAGCCAGAAGTTGCAGAAGTTCCTGTATCTGAAGATGCTAATGAAGAACAAGGAGATGTTTCTTTAGATCAAGTTTCTGAGAGTGAGGATCAGGCTGCGGACGATTCAGAGAATTCAAATTCTTAAAATTAATTAATTACAAAATTCTTCTAATATCTTTTGTCGGTGTTCATCTAAATCAGGGATATCACCTCTTGTTTTTTCGTCTTTATAAGAAGACATCTTGATTGGATTACCTGCTAATTTAAAATTTCCGACAACTTTGTGAAACGCTTGAACAATCATGTTTCTGGATTCTATTTGAGGATTTTCAACAGCCTCTTTAATATTAAAAATTGGTCCACATGGAATTTTATCTTTTTCCATTTCGCTAACCCAGTTACTAGTTTTTTTACTAGATAATTTTTCCTCTAAAATTTTTTTGAGTTCATCCATATTCTTTGCTCTAGATGAGTTGTCTAAAAATTTCGGCTCTTTACTTAATTCTGGAATCTTTAAAAGATTACATAGCTTTTCAAAAAGTTTATCATTTCCAGCTGCAATTATTATGTAACTATCTTGTGTTCTAAAAGCTTCAAAGGGAGCAATCGATGGATGTCTAGATCCCATTGGTTTTGGAATTTCATTTTTAGACAGATAACGAGCTATAGCATTTTCTAAAATAGCTATTTGACAATCAAGCATCGAAACATCTATGAACATTCCTTTTCCAGTTTTTTGTCTATCATATAAAGCTGCATTAATACCAATAGCAGTAAAAAGTCCAGCAGTGATATCTCCAATAGATGTTCCAACTCTAGTTGGTTCAGAGTTTGGTTGACCAGTAACACTCATTAAACCTCCCATTCCTTGAACAACCATATCGTAGGCTGGCAATTCTTTAAGTGGACCTGTTTGACCAAAGCCTGAGGCAGAAGCATAAATAAGTTTTGGATATTTTTTATTAATATCTTTCCATCCAAAACCCCATTTTTCTAAAGTTCCAGGCTTAAAGTTTTCAACTAAAATATCTGCATTAGATAAAATTTTATCAAAAATTTTTTTGTCTTCTTCGTTATTCTTTAAATTAAGAGCAATACTTTCTTTCCCTCTATTGAGAGACATAAAATAAGCAGAGTAATCTTTTATAAATGGTCCAAATTTTCTTGAGTCATCTCCAATTTCAGGAGCTTCAACTTTAATAACTCTAGCTCCTAAATCTGATAATATCATTGTACAGTAAGGACCTACTAATACTCTTGTTAAATCAACTACTAGTAGGTTTTTTAACGGTCCATCCATATAATTATATATATCATGAGTTTTTGTTGACTTGACTCTTATTAATAAGTTCACTTTAATTGAATTATTAAAAATAACAATAGAGGGAAAAAATAATGTTTAAAAGAATATCTTTATATTTAACTTCATTAGTTTTTGTTTTTACTACTATTGGTTCTGCTTATGCGGTTACGCTAAAAGCAAGTCACCAATGGCCTGGTACTCCAAGAGCTGATGGATCTTATGATCCACGTCATGAAATGGTACAAATCATTGCAGACGAGGTTAAAAAAGCAAATGTTGGTATAGATATCAGAATTTATCCAGCTAAATCATTATATAAACCAAAAGAACAGTGGAAACCAATGACAACTGGTCAGTTAGATATTTCTGCTTTTCCATTAGCATACGCTTCTAAGTTCCATCCAGAATTTGATGCAACTTTAATGCCTGGAACTGTAAAAAATCATGATCACGCATTAAGATTTAATAAAGGTCCAATGATGACTGAAATTAAAAAAATTATTAATGATGCTGGTGTCGTAGTTTTATCTGATGCTTGGTTAGGTGGTGGTTTTGCTTCAAAAACAAAATGTATTAAAAATCCTAGCGATGCAAAAGGCCAAGTGATGAGAGCTGCTGGTAAAGCATTTAACCAAATGTTAGAAGCTGCAGGAGCGGGTATTCAAAGTATGCCATCATCAGAAATTTATACTGGTTTACAAACTGGTGTATTGACTGGTGCTAATACAAGTTCAGGAAGTTTTGTAAGTTACAAAATCTATGAACAAGTTTCATGTGCGACGCCCCCAGGAAAATTTGGATTATGGTTTATGTATGAGCCAATTCTTATGTCTAAGAAGTCTTTTGATGCTTTGAATTCTAAGCAACAAAAAGCTTTGATGAAAGCTGGAAAAGTTGCTGAAAAATATATGACAGCTCAAGTTGAAAACTTAGATAAAAAGTTTGAAGAAGCTTATAAAGCTGCAGGTGTTAAATTAGTATACATGAACGAAAAAGATCATGCAGCGTGGGTAGAGATTGCAAAAAAATCATCTCACAAAGCATTTGCTGATAAAGTTCCAGGTGGTGATAAGCTGATGGAAATGGCTTTAGCAGTTAAATAAAATAATATATAAAGAACCCCTGTTTATTCTTATTAAATAGGGGTTTTTTTTATGAAAAAAAAATATCTTAAATTTTGTGAACATATATCTAAAGCTTGTGGTGCTTTTGCAGTATTAGCTTTACTCTTATCTATTTTAGTTATCGTAGAACTTGTTTTTGAGAGATATTTTTTTCAAAGAGCAATTACATGGCAGACAGAATTAGTTACCATGTTACTAGTTGCATCAACTTTTATAGGGAGTGTATATGTGCTTAGTGAAAAAGCCCATGTAAGTATGGAATGGATTTATGATTTTCTTTCAAAAAAAAATATTATTCGCTTAAAAATTTTTACTTCTTTATTAAGTTTATTATTTTTCTTAATTTTATTTTATTTTGGATTTTTAATGGTTGAGGAAGCATTTACAAAAAATTATTCAACAGGAACTGTGTGGGATCCACCTTTATGGATACCATATTCTTCAATGGCTTTAGGAGCTATACTAATGATTCTCCAATACATAGCTGAAATTATAAAACTCACTGACGATAAGGATTATAATTAATGGACCCATTGATAATAGCTTTAATTGTAGCAGTTTTTACTTTACTCGTGCTTTTTTCAGGAATTCCAATTGCTTTTGGTTTGAGTTTTGTATCGATAGTTCTTTTAGTATCATTTGAGGGCTTTCAAATGCTTGATGTTTTTGCAGAAACATTCTTCGCTGGGTTAAATTCATTTGTTTTACTCTCAATACCTATGTTCATTTTGATGGGAATGGCAGTCGCTAATTCTCCCGCGGGCAAAGACTTATACACAGGATTAGATAGATGGCTTTGGAGAGTACCAGGTGGACTAGTTATTTCAAACATTGGAGCATGCTCAATTTTTGCTGCTTTAAGTGGTTCAAGTCCTGCAACTTGCGCTGCAATTGGAACTATGGGAATACCTGAAATGAGAAAAAGAGGTTATTCAGATCAAATAGCTACTGGAACTATTGCGGCTGGTGGAACATTAGGAGTTTTAATTCCTCCAAGTATTGTTTTAATTGTTTATGGAATTGCAACAGGGACATCAATTGGTAGGTTATTTTTATGTGGATTGGTGCCAGGATTTATGTTGGCAGGAATGTTTGCGATTTGGGCACTTATTCATAGTTATTTTATAGATAAAGATGCTGCTAAAGCTTTAAGAAATAGAGTAAAGCCAACATTAAAAGAAAAACTTGAAGTGTTACCAAGAATTCTACCATTTTTAGCAATCATTGCTGGAGTTTTATATGTTTTGTATGGTGGTGTTGCAACTCCGTCAGAAGCGTCTGGGGTTGGAGCTTTTTTAGTTTTTGTTTTGATAGCTGTTGTTTATAAAATTTATCAGCCAAAAAAGATTTGGAATATTGTTAAAGTATCAATGAAAGAAAGTGTGATGATAATGTTTATCATTGCAGCCTCTTATCTTTTTGCCTTCACTCTCTCACAATTATACGTAACTCAGTCTTTAGCTCAAAGCATGGTTGAGCTAAGTTCAAATAAGTGGGTCGTATTTATTTTGATAAATATATTTCTTTTAATTGCTGGTTTCTTTTTACCTCCTGTTGCAGTGATAGTAATGACTTCTGCTATATTATTACCAGTTATAACAACTTTAGGATTTGATCCTTATTGGTTTGCAATAGTGTTTACTATAAACATGGAAATAGGATTGATAACTCCTCCGGTTGGATTAAATCTTTATATTATAAAGGGTATTACACCAGATGTAAGTTTGTCTGAAATTTTAAAAGGCTCTATTCCATTTATGATAATTATGGCTTTGGCTATTTTAATTCTATGTATATTTCCTGAAATTGTTACATGGTTACCTGATAAAGTGATGGGTAAGGCACTTGGATACTAAAACACGGATTAATAGAAAAGTTTCAGTTGCCCCAATGATGGATTGCACTGATAGACATGATCGTTTTTTTCTCAGGTTAATGAGCAAAAATGTAATGCTTTATACTGAAATGGTTGCTACAAAATCTGCCCTCCATGGAGATAGAAATAAAATTTTATCTTATAGTCCTGAAGAGAAACCTTTGGCTTTACAGGTAGGTGGTTCTAATAAAGACGAATTAGCAGAAGTCGCAAAAATTGCAGAAGACATGGGTTATGACGAGATTAATATTAATCTTGGATGCCCAAGTAAAAAAGTTCAAAAAAACAAGTTTGGTGCATGTCTAATGAAGGAACCAGACTTAGTTGCTGAATGTATTCATTCTATGGTCAAAGTGTGCAAAATTCCTGTAACAGCCAAAACTCGAATAGGTTTTGATGATATTGAAGATTTTGATTATCTTAATAATTTTATTCTCAAAATGAAGAATGTGGGTACAAAAACATTTATATTACATGCAAGAAAAGCAATGCTTTCTAGTTTATCACCTAAGCAAAATTTGAATATCCCAAAATTAAATTACAAGATGGTTTATAATATTAAAAAAGCAAATCCAGATTTAGAAATTATTATAAATGGTGGGATAACTAAAATAAGTGAAATAAATGATCACATGAAGTTTTGTGATGGTGTGATGATTGGTAGATCAATCTATCAAAACCCATATTCTTTAGTAGAAATTGAAAAAGAAATATTCAACACAACTGATAGTCCTTCAAGAGAAGAAGTCGTAAAAAAGCTTTTAGAGTATTTAGATAATGAGGTAAAGAAGGGGACTAAAGTAAATCACATAATGAGACACACAGTTGGATTATACCATGGTCAGATTGGTTCTAAAGAATGGAAAAGATATTTAAGTGATAATATGATGGCAAAAGACTCTGATTTTCAAAAAGCAAAACATATTATGAGAATTGTTCAAAATAATGAAAAAGCTAATCAAGTAAGTTCCTAATGGAAATAATCTCTAATGCCGAATTAATAAATCTTTTAGTTGTTTTAGCAGCTGCAGCTGCAGGAGCAGGTTTTATGGCTGGATTGTTAGGTGTAGGTGGTGGAATTGTTATGGTCCCCGCCCTTTACTATGCGTTTACAGTTTTGGATTTCGATATAGTTACAAGAATGCATTTGTCAGTTGGAACATCTCTAGCAATAATAATTCCTACCTCAATTATTTCAACAATGACTCATAAGGAGTATGATGCTGTTGATTTTAAAATGGTAAAATCATTTGGGGTTTTTATTCTAGCAGGTGTTATTTGTGGAACTTTTTTAGCTGTAAATTTAAAAACACCTGCTTTAGTTTTATTTTTTTCAATATTTGCACTTATGGTAGGATTATTTTTTATTTTTTTGAGAGAAAAACTTGTAGATAATCCAAAAAAAATATCAGCTGTTGTAAAAAATATTTCTGGTGTAATTATTGGATTTATATCTGTACCTTTAGGTATTGGTGGTGGATCTCTAATGGTACCTTTTATGCGAACATTTGGTTACGATATTAGAAAATCTATTGGAACAGCAGCAGCAGTGGGATTTTTAATTGCTGTAACAGGAACAATAACAATGATAACGGGTGGTAAAATAATTGATAATGTAAATACTCCCTTTAGTATTGGTTACATAAATCTTCTAGGATTTGCAGTGTTTGTACCTGTAACTATGGTTATGGCGCGAATAGGAGCTAAAGTTGTCCATAAAATTGATAAAAAGTTACTTAGTAAAATTTTTGGAATATTTTTAATTTTAGTATCAATGCGATCTTTTATAGAGTATTTAAATATAAACTAAAAAAAAAATTGACCGACTCCCTCTCTAATTTAAATTACTTTTATTTGATTATATTAATGGTCATTGCTGCAATTCCTGTTGGTTTTTTTGCAGGACTTTTTGGGATAGGTGGTGGTTTAATATCAGTCCCTTTTCTTTTTTTTATATTTGATTTTTTAAATTTAACTGATGACTACACAATGCATTTAGCTGTTGGTACAGCATTTTTCATAACTATTTTTACCTCCACAGCTTCTGTTCTCACTCATAGAAAACATAATGCAGTAGATTTGAGTATTTTAAAAACTTTTGGATTATTTGTAATTTTAGGAGTATTTTTTGGATCTTTTTTGGCAGCTATTTTAAAAACAAAGTATTTAGTTCTTTTTTTTTCAATTGTTGTTTTCATATTCGGTGCTTATTTACTTTTACAACAAGAAAATACAAAAAAAATTAAACCTACGTTTAGTTTTTTTCCAAAAGCAATTTTAGGTTTTATATCTGGTTCAATTTCTGCTCCGATGGGTATAACAGGTGCAATGATGAATGTCCCTATATTAAGATTTTTTGGATATTCAATTACAAAAGCTATTGGTAGCGCTGCAGCTATTGGTTTGGTTATTTCAATTTCAGGAACGTTAGGTTTTTTTTCAACTGGACTTTATTTAGATGTAAGTCTTCCTTTGAGTGTTGGTTTCATAAATATCCCTGCGTTTCTTATATTTATTCCGATTACAACGATAATGGCAAGAATAGGGGTAAACACAGTTCATAAAATGAAAAAAATAAAAGCTCAGAGAATGTTTGGAATATTTCTATATGTTATTGGGACAATTTTTATATTCAGATATTTAAGTTTATAATTTATTTGAAATGTTATTTTTAAGAATGTAAAAAAAGGGTGGCTTCAGTCTCCCTCTACCACCCATGTTTGTATTATAACTGATTCTATTTAAATATAAAAACTCGTAATAATTGAATACTCAATTTTGCTTAATTAAGGCAGATGTTCAATTTCAGATACTTCAGATATTTCTACAGTTTCGGTTTTAATAACAAGGAGTATCGGTGGTTTTATCTGTGTTTGAGTGATTCTATTGATAAAATTTCTACTTTTATTTTTTAATTTATTTCTTTCCTTCTCAAAATCTTTTTTAATTTTGTTAACTATTTCACTAGAACCGTAGGATAAAGAAGCTTGATAGATACTGCCAGTTTTGGAAGCTGTAAAAATTGGACCAAGTAAGGAAACATTTGATGGAGCACTACAACTAGATAAAAATGAAAGAGCAATAATTAAAAAAAATATATTTTTCATCAAAATTTAACTACATGATTCTTAAAAAAAAAAATTACAGTTTTTTTGATTTTAATTTTTTATTTTCACGTATGAATTGTATTTAACCAACTCAATTTAAACACTAAATCTGTTTAAAAATATAAAATTTTGCCTTAGCCTTTTTGAGTGAAAAATAAAAATAAAAAAAAGAAACTTCTTTCAAATCCTTTTGAGATATCTCCAGTTAATTTTCTTTTAGATACAAAAAAAAAATTTGACCATTTTTATACTAATTTAAAAAAAACAAGAGAAAAAGAAAAAATTAAATTAGAAAAAAAAATGAAAATAGAAAAAATTAAAGAAGAGCGAGATGAAGAAAAGAGAATTAAAAAAGAAAAGCTTGATAAAATAAGAGAAGAGAAAAAACAAATTCAAGCTCAAAAGAAAATGATAATAGATAATGAAAAACAAGTAAGAAAAAATGAGGAAAGAAGAAGAAAAATTGAAGCAAAACAAATTAAGATTGAACAACAAAAAATAAAAGATTCAGAGGCTAAAAAAATAAGAGAGGATGCGAGAAAACTCAAAGAAGAAGAGTTAAGAATTAAAATGCTTGAAAGACAAAGAATTAGAGAAGAAAAGATAAAAATTAAAGAAGAAAAAATTAAAGAAAAAGAGATAGCAGCTCAAAGAATTAGAGAAGAAAAAGAAAAAGAAAGGCAAGAAAAAAATAGAATTAAAGAAATAGAGAGGCAAAAACGTCTAGATGAAGAACAGAAAATTAGAGAGGCAGCAAGAAAACTTAAATATGAAGAAGAAAGGTTGAGAGAAACAGAAAGTAGATTAAGAAACCTAGAAATAGAGAGGCAACAAGAAGTAGAAAGGCAATTATTAAAAGAACAGGCTGACCAAAGAGTCAAAGAAGAGGAATTACGTATAAAAGAAGAAAAAATTAAATCTGCTGAAGCTGAGAGATTAAGACGTGAAAAAGAAGAAAGAGATCAAAGAGAGGAAATTAGAAAAGAGGAAGAAAAACAAAAAAGAATTGAGGAAGAAAGACTTCAAGCTATTAAAG
>CACJXB010000024.1:0-13035 GCA_902597265.1 uncultured Pelagibacteraceae bacterium
TAATAGTGACGTTGGAATGAATTGGCCAAGCCCTTATACAAAAAAATCTATAGATAACGTCTTAGCTTCAACTAAAAATAATTTTAACGAGTGGATAACCGTTAAATCGAATGTAAAAGAAGATTTTAAAAAATTTCATGATTTAGATGTGGATGAATTAGATGGATTAGCAATAATGTCTGATACAGATAACTCAAAAAAAGAGGCAATTGCTTATTATCAAAACATATATTTTTCAGCAAAATAATTAAAATTTTAGATATTTTTTCAAAAAGATATTAAATAAAGCTAAAATTACAGCCACCAAAACATCTTCCATTGGACTTGCCTGAGGATAACCGAAATTCCATGCTATCACTAAGACTAACCAAATAACAAAAATATTCATTTACTCTTTATAGCTTAGATTGTGTAAAATATTTAATTATTTGGTATAGTTAGATAAATGCATGAAAATTTCTATCATAAATTAAAAGTATATTATGAAGACACTGATTCTGGAGGTGTTGTATATTACGCTAATTACTTAAAGTATTTAGAAAGAGCTAGAACCGAGGCACTATTTTCAATTGGTTTTAGCAACAAGAAAGTCCAAGAAAAATTCAATTCATTAATAATTGTAAAATCATGTAACATTGAATATAAAAAATCTGCGCATCTTGAAGATGAATTATCTGTTAGGTCATTTGTTAAATCAATTACCAAAACATCTTTTTTTATGAATCAAATAATTACGAAAAGTGATGAAATAATTGTTGAAGCACAAATTCATTTGGTTTTTATTAATTCAGAGGGAAAGCCAGTTAAAATGCCTGATGAAATTTATTCTAAGTTTAAACCATATTTTTGTGATACAATTAAAACTTAGCTAGTTTTTTTGCTTTTTTAAACAAATTTACCATCATCTGATTTGTAATTAGATTAGTGTTAACGTTTCTTGGACTAGGATGATAACTTGATAATATTATAAGACCATTTGGTAATGATTGTGTTTTACCATGTTTGAAAACAAATTTTTTTTTAATATCAAATTTTTGTTTATATAATTTTATACAGTTATCGAAAGCAACCTTACCTAATGTGACTACCACTTTAAGTTCCTTTAAGTATAGTATTTCTTTATCAAAAAATTTAGAACAATTTGAAATTTCATTACTTAACGGTTTGTCTTCTGGAGGTACACATTTAAGGATATTTGTGATGTACGTTGATTTTAATTTTAAGTTATCATCTAAACTTTTTGAAAATGGAGAATTTGAAATTCCGACCTCATGTAAACATTTAAATAAAAAATCTCCTGATTTATCTCCCGTAAAAGCTCTTCCAGTTCTTGTACCGCCATGTGCAGCAGGAGCAAGACCAATAATAGCTAATTTTGAATTTAACTCTCCAAATCCAGGTACTGGCTTACCCCAGTAAACTTCATTTATATTTTGTTTTCTTTTAGTTTTACGTATTTTATTTACAAATTTAACTAATCTTGGACATTTTTTACAGTTAACTATTGTTTTGTTTAAATTATTAAATCTAATGTCCATAAATGAAATTTTTAAAATTATTAATTATAATATTTATATCTTTAACTACATCTATTAAAGCAGATTTAAATAAAAAATTAATAAATACACTTGAGGATGGTGGAAAATTAATATTCATTAGACATGCCTATGCTCCTGGAAACGGGGATCCTGATAATTTCACTTTAGACGATTGTTCAACACAAAGAAATTTAAATAACGAGGGAAGAAAACAAGCTCGATATATTGGTAATTTTTTTAAAGAAAATAATATTAAGATAGACAAAGTTTTATCAAGTGAATGGTGTAGATGTAAAGAGACAGCAAAAATTGCATTTAAAGAATTCTACACGAATAGTTTCTTAAATTCTTTTTATAGTGCAAAATATGCAAATAATAAAAATAAACAAATAAAAGCTTTAAATGAATATATCAAAAAATTTAAAAGTAATAAAAATCTAATTTTAGTAACACATTACGTATTAATATCTGAGGTTTTAGATTATGCTCCATCATCAGGTGAAATAGTTGTTTCTGATAAAGACTTTAATATGATAGGAACAATAAAAATAAATTATTAAGATAATATGTCCTCAAAAAAAGCAATGAAACAAGCACAAAAACAAGCTTATGCCAGACATAGAAGCAATATTAGTAACAGTCGATTTGATTTTAAAAAGAAAAAATTCGATAAAAAAAAGAAAAAAAATTAACTTTCTCTTTTAAATTTTTCAATTTTTTTACATGTTGAAATTTTTGAAATACCTTCCTCATCATTAAGTACAGTTTTTATAAAAATTTCTTGTTTGCCTTTTTCAAATAAAATTTGAGTGTAAAATTGAGGATAACCATGTTTATGAGTTAAAATTTTTCCATTTTCCTCGTAAATATTTCTCACATAGGTATTAGATTTTTTAACACTTAAATCTGTTAATCTATATTTTTGGTAGGTTTTTTCTTTATAGACATAATTTCGAGTCATTATTAATTCGTTTAAATTTAAAATGTATTCATTTTTCAAGAATTCATCTTGTTTATCATCGCACGCACTCATGATAATTATTTCTGATTTAAGAGCTTGAAAAGGTAAAAATATAAATAGTAAAAAAATTAAAAATTTAATTTTTTTCATATTTTTCAGCAAAAAATAAACCTATTAATAGAAGAGCTGTCCAGCCAAGACCTAAAAGACCTTTTACAACGCTAGTGTCTGCACTCCATATATCTAAAAATAGAGCTCCAAATAATAGACCTAATATATAAATAATTAATACAATTGTTGTTTTACTCATTTTTTAAATTTTTTTTAAACAGAGAAATACCATTTTCAATTTTATATGTATAGGACTCTTCAAAACTTTCTAATTGCCATCCTGATAATCTAGATTTAATGATTTTTAGATTTTCTTTCTTCCACTCGTCAGTTGTATCTTCAAGTTTCCAGATTTTTTTTTCTTGATTATTTCTTCCACAACCATAACAATATCCTGTACTTGGATCAGTTTTACAAATACTTATACACGGTGAAATAATCATATTAATATTATAAGGTAAAATTAATATAATTTACAATAATTGTCGTTGGACAAATAGTTTCAATAATATATAAAACTTCTACATTTGTGGGGCGATGGCGGAATTGGTAGACGCGTCGGTCTTAGGAACCGATAGAGCAATCTGTGAAGGTTCGAGTCCTTTTCGCCCTACCATAAAGATTATATGAAAGTTACTGTAGAAAATAAAAAGGGTCTCAATAAAGACGTAAAAGTTTTTGTCGATAAAAAAACGATGAACTCTTATATGGACAAAAAATATGAAGAAATTAAAGGAACAATTAATCTTAAAGGTTTTAGACCAGGAAAAGTTCCAAGAGAAATTTTAAAAAGACAATTTGGCAAAGCTGTTTTTAGTGAGGTCTTAGACAAAGTTTTAAAAGATACTTCAACAAAAGCTTTAGCAGAAAATAAAATTAAACCTGCTGGTCAACCGAAGCTTGATTTAAAAACTTATGGCGAAGATAAAGATTTAGAATATATTCTTTCAGTTACTGAATTGCCAAAGGTAGATGTTAAATCAATTGAAAGTATAAAGTTTGATGAATATAATGTTAAAATTGATCCCAAAGAAACAGAAAAAAGAATTCAGGATATAGCAAAAAATCAACCCAACTTTAAAGATGCACCAGATCAAGTAAAAGCTGTTGAAAAAGACTTAGTAATTTTTGATTATACAGCAACTGTTGATAATAAATCTTTTAAAGGAGGTGAAGGAAAAAATACTCAATTAACTTTAGGAAAGGATTTATTCTTAAAAGGTTTTGATAAACAATTAGTTGGAGTTAAAAAGGGTGATGAAAAAATAGTTGAAGCAAAATTACCAGAAAATTTTCCAGAAAAAGAATTAGTAAATAAAGTAGCAAAATTTAAATGTAAAATAACAAGTATAAAAAATCCTGAGGAGTTAAAAATAAATGATGAGTTTGCTAAAAATTTAGGTGCTAAGGATTTACAAGATCTTAAGTCGTTAATCTCTAAACAAATAAATGATGAATACAAAAATTCTTTAGACAGACTTTCAAAAAATCAAATTGTAAAAGAAATTGAAAAATTTAGAGTAAATGAAATACCAGAAAACTTAATTGAGGAAGAGGTTAAAATTCTTTCTCAAGGTATGTCAGATGAAGATGCTAAGAAAAGTAGAAAAAATTTTGAGGAAATAGCAAAAAAAAGAATTAAAGTTGGTTTAATTTTAAATGAATTTGGGGAACAAAATCAAATAAAAGTTACAGAACAAGAGTTACAAGCAGAAGTTCAAAAACAAATCAGAATGATGCCAGGTCAAGAAAAAATGGTAATGGACTTTTATCAAAAAAATCCTTCAGCTATTGCTAGTTTAAGAGGAACTGTTTATGAAGAAAAAATTATTAGTCTTATAAAAGAAAAGGCAAGGTCAAACAAAAAAGAAATTTCAAAGGATGAAGCAGAAAAAATTTTAAAAGACTCTCAAAAACAGCAACTTGATCAAGAACTTAATGATCAAAGAAAACCTAAAAAAAATGTCGAGTCAAAAAACCCAATAGAGAACAAAACTCAGACAAAACAGAAAAAGACAAAATCTGCTGTAAAAAAAACAAAAAAAGTTAGCAAAAAGTAATCTCAAGTTGTATAAGTAAAGCGAATCAACTTTTATGATTAATAAATTGTCAGAACATATGAGTAACCTTGTGCCAATGGTTGTTGAACAATCCAATAGAGGTGAAAGAGCATATGATATTTACTCAAGATTATTAAAAGAGAGAATAATTTTTTTAACAGGTCAAATTAATGATAACGTTGCCTCTTTAGTTACTGCCCAATTATTATTTTTAGAAGCTGAGGATCCTAAAAAAGAAATTTTTTTATACATTAACAGTCCAGGAGGCTTAGTAACTTCTGGTTTAGGTATTTATGACACTATGCAATATATAAAACCAGATGTCTCTACTTTATGTATAGGTCAGGCAGCATCTATGGGTTCATTTTTATTAGCTGCAGGTACTAAAGGAAAAAGATTTTCGTTACCAAATTCGAGAATAATGGTTCATCAACCATCAGCAGGATTTCAAGGGCAAGCAACTGATATAGAAATACATGCAAATGAGGTTTTAGCATTAAAGAAAAGACTCAATGAAATTTATTCCAAGCATACTGGAAAATCGGTTGATGAAATAAAATCTGCTTTAGAGAGAGATAACTTTATGACAGCCGAGTCAGCCAAGTCCTTTGGCTTAATAGACGAAGTTGTGGAAAAAAGATCTTAAAATACCATATATTGAATTATAACTATTACAAACTTGATTAGTACGAGTCACTTATAATAGAATAATCTTATTGATTCGTTATAAATTATATGAGCACTAATAATAAAAATATTTTGTATTGTTCTTTTTGTGGAAAAAGCCAACACGAGGTAAGAAAGTTAATTGCTGGTCCGACAGTATTTATCTGTGATGAATGCGTTGAACTATGTATGGATATAATAAAAGAAGAAAGCAAAGATACTTTTGTTAAACATCAAGATGGACTACCTTCTCCTAAAGAAATCTGTTCTGTGTTAGATGATTATGTTATAGGCCAACCACATGCTAAGAAAGTTTTATCTGTTGCAGTTCATAACCATTATAAAAGATTAAATTACGAAAATAAAACAAGTAAAAATGTTGAACTTGCAAAATCAAATATTCTTCTTGTAGGTCCAACGGGTTGTGGAAAAACATTATTGGCTCAAACATTAGCAAGAATACTTGATGTTCCATTCACTATGGCAGATGCAACAACTTTAACGGAAGCTGGATACGTTGGTGAGGATGTTGAAAATATAATTCTAAAATTATTACAAGCTGCAGACTACAATGTAGAAAAAGCCCAAAGAGGAATAGTTTATATCGATGAAGTTGATAAAATAAGTAGAAAATCTGAGAACCCATCAATTACTAGGGATGTTTCAGGAGAAGGAGTACAACAAGCATTATTAAAAATTATGGAAGGTACTGTTGCTAGTGTTCCTCCTCAAGGTGGAAGAAAACACCCTCAACAAGAATTTTTACAAGTAGATACAACAAATATCTTATTTATATGTGGTGGTGCTTTTGCAGGACTGGATAAAATTATTTCACAAAGAGACAAAGGTACATCAATTGGTTTTGGAGCTAATGTTAAGAATACTCAAATTAAAAAAACTGGGGAATGGATGAAAGGTCTAGAACCTGAAGATTTATTAAAATACGGTTTGATACCAGAATTCATTGGAAGACTTCCAATGATTGCAACTCTAGACGATCTTGATGAAAAATCTTTAATAAAGATCTTACAAGAACCAAAAAATTCATTGGTTAAACAATATCAAGAGTTGTTCAAACTAGATGGTGCAAAACTAACATTTAAAGAGAGTGCTTTGAAAGAAATCGCAATCAAAGCAATTAATAAAAAAACAGGCGCAAGAGGTTTAAGATCGATTTTAGAAAATATTTTGCTTAAAACAATGTATGATTTACCAAGCCAGGAGAATATAGAGGAAGTAATAATAGATTCGGGCACAGTAAAAGGAGATAATCAACCAATTTTAGTTCATTCAAAAAATACTAGTAAATCTAAAGCAAGCAAAACAACAGCGGCTTAATAACCATAATAAGTTATAAAAAGGTATTGCATTATAGATTATAATATCCATATTTATATTTATGGACGTAAAAATTTCATCACCATTATTACCCTTAAGAGACATAGTTGTCTTCCCAAGTATGGTAATACCTTTATTTGTAGGAAGAGATAAATCCATTTCTGCTTTAAATGAAGTAATGAAAAATGATAAAAAAATAATTTTAGTCACTCAAAAAAATTCTGAAATTGATGATCCAAAAAAAACAGATATTTTTATGTATGGATGTGAAGGTAATATACTTCAATTATTAAAATTACCGGATGGGACTGTTAAAGTTTTAGTTGAGGGTGTTAAAAGAGTAAAAATTTTAGATTTTAAAGATAATGATAAGTTTATAGTCTGCGAATATTCCACATTGAACGATATAATTAATAAAGATGAGGATTTATACCCCTTAGCAGCTACAGCAGTAAGGAGATTGGAAAAATTAACATCTATAAATAAAAAAATTTCTAGCGAAACTATTAATAATATTAAGCAATTAAAAGACCCTTCTCAAATTGCAGATAATATTGCCTCTCATATATCTGCGACAATTTCTGAGAAACAACAAATATTTGAAAATGTAGATGTTAAAAAAAGATTGAATTCCATAATCAAGATCATGGAAAATGAAACTAGCATTATTGGAGTTGAGAAGAGGATAAGAGGAAGAGTTAAAACTCAAATGGAAAAAACTCAAAGAGAATACTATTTAAATGAACAACTAAAAGCCATACAGAAGGAATTGGGTGAAATCGAGGATGGCAAAGATGAAAGTACAAGTTTAAATAAAGCAATCCTTAAAGCTAAAATGCCTAAAGAAGTAGAAAAGAAATGCTTACAAGAGCTTAAAAAATTAAAAAATATGAGTCCAATGTCTGCTGAGGCAACTGTTGTGAGAAATTATTTGGATTGGATGACAGAGCTACCTTGGTATAAAAAAAGTGAAGTTGATATAGATCTAAAGAAAGCTTTAGAAATATTAGATAAAGATCATTTTGGATTAGAAAAAGTCAAAGAGAGAATAATCGAATTTTTAGCCGTTCAAAAAAGAATGGAAAAAATTAAAGGTCCTATTTTGTGTTTAGTTGGTCCTCCTGGTGTAGGAAAAACATCTTTAGGTAAATCAATTGCCAAAGCTACAAATAGAGAATTTGTGAGAATGTCTGTCGGTGGTATGAGAGATGAAGCAGAAATTAGAGGTCATAGGAGAACATATATAGGATCGTTACCAGGAAAAATTATACAGATGATGAAAAAAGCTGGTACAAAAAATCCTCTAATTTTATTAGATGAAATAGATAAAATTGGAAATGATTATAGAGGTGATCCATCGTCTGCTTTATTAGAAGCCTTGGATCCAGAGCAAAATACATCTTTTAATGATCACTATTTAGAAGTGGATTATGATTTATCAGATGTAATGTTTGTTACAACGGCAAATACTCTAAATATTCTTCCACCATTACTAGACAGAATGGAGGTTATAAGATTAGCTGGATACACAGAAGATGAAAAAATAAATATTGCAAATAAATATTTATTACCAAAACAGATAAAAGATAATGGTGTTAAAGAAAAAGAAATGAATCTAGAAAATAATATAATTCAAGAAATAATAAGAAGTTACACAAAAGAGTCAGGTGTGAGAAATCTGGAGAGAGAAATCTCAAAAGTTGCAAGAAAAGTTGTTAAAAAAGTTGTCTCAGGAGAAGAAAAAGAAGTTAAAGTTAATAAAGAAAATTTATCAGACTTTTTGGGAGTACCAAAATTTAAATCTGGAGAGTTGGAAGCAGAGAATAGAGTGGGGATTGTTACAGGTTTAGCTTGGACAGAATATGGTGGAGAAATTTTAAAGATAGAAACTGCAACAATGCCAGGCAAAGGAAGAATGCAGATTACTGGTAAACTTGGTGATGTAATGCAAGAGTCTGTAAAAGCAGCAAAATCCTTTGTTAGATCAAAATGTTTGGAATATGGAATTATTCCACCATTATTTGAAAAAAAAGATTTTCATATTCATGTACCTGAGGGAGCAACTCCTAAAGATGGACCTTCTGCAGGTATAGGAATGGTAACATCAATAGTATCTTCGATCACCAATATTCCAGTTAAAAGAGATGTTGCAATGACTGGTGAAGTTACTCTTACAGGTCAAGTATTACCAATTGGTGGTTTAAAGGAGAAATTAATTGCTGCTCATAGAGCTGGTATTAAGGAAGTTTTAATTCCTAAAGAAAATGAGAAAGATTTAGTCGATATGCCAAAAAAAATTATTGATGAAATTAAAATTACTCCTGTAGAATTTGCTGATGAAGCACTTAGAATTGCACTCACAAAAGAGTTAAAAAAAACAGAATGGGTTGAGGTTGATATATCTAAGAAAGATGATAAATCTCAAGCTAGCATTCAATAATAGAAAATCTAATCATGGAATTATTATTATTTTTATTAACTCTAGTATTTGTTGTTTATTACTTGACGAGACCTACATCTAAACAGGAAGAAGAAAATTTTAACTCCAAAAATAATTGGAGAGGTGGATTTTAAAAAAATTTTCCACATTTTATAACAAGTAATTAATCTTGACGTTGATCAGCTAAGATATATAAATCACTGTTTTGGATTAGGGCGGTTAGCTCAGTTGGTAGAGCATCTCGTTTACACCGAGGGGGTCAAAGGTTCGAGTCCTTTACTGCCCACCAAAATGAATCATTAGTGGGGGTGTAGCTCAGTTGGTTAGAGCGATCGCCTGTCACGCGATAGGTCGAGGGTTCGAGTCCCTTCACTCCCGCCACTTTCCTATGTTAAATGCATATTATTTTGGTTAATTGAGCTGTATATCTAATATAATGTGACCTATCACCACTTCATCTAGCTATAAAAAATGATATATATTCCCCCATGACTGCGGAATTTTTAAAAGATTATTTACCTATAATTCTATTCTTAATTATTGCTTTGGGATTAAGTTGTGCATTCATAGTAATTAATTTTATACTATCACCTAAAAACCCAGACCCAGAGAAATTATCGGCATATGAATGCGGGTTTGAACCTTTTCAAGACTCTAGAATGGAATTTGACGTAAGGTTTTATTTAGTTGCTATACTTTTTATTATTTTTGATCTTGAAATTGCTTTTTTATTCCCTTGGGCAATTTCTCTAGGAAATATTGGAATTTTAGGTTTTTCCTCAATGATGATTTTTTTATTCATACTTACAGTCGGTTTTATTTATGAATGGAAAAAAGGTGCATTAGATTGGGAATAAATTTTTTCAAATGAATAATAAATTAGATCAAGTACCTGAGGAATTTAAACAATTAGCTAAAGATTTTAGTAAAAATGGTTTTATAACAACTTCTTTTGATAACTTAATAAATTGGTCTAGGTCAGGCTCCCTTCATTGGATGACTTTTGGTCTTGCTTGTTGTGCAGTAGAAATGATGCAGACAGCTATGCCTCGCTATGATTTAGAAAGATTTGGTGCTGCACCACGAGGATCACCAAGACAATCAGATGTAATGATTGTTGCAGGCACATTAACAAATAAAATGGCACCAGCTTTAAGAAAAGTTTATGACCAAATGCCCGAACCAAGATATGTAATATCTATGGGAAGCTGTGCTAATGGTGGAGGCTATTATCACTATTCATACTCTGTTGTGAGAGGATGTGATAGAATAGTTCCTGTGGATATCTATGTTCCTGGCTGTCCTCCCTCTGCTGAGGCATTGTTATATGGTATCTTACAACTTCAAAAAAAAATTAGAAATAAAGGCTCTTTAACAAGATAATATGAATAATTTAATTGATTTAGAAAAAAAAATAAATTCTGAACTTGCTACTAAAATAAATAAGTCTTCAGTAAAACATAATCAAATTTATGTTGAAATTGATAAAGAGGACTTAATTGATGTCGTTTTATTTATTAAAACAAATAAAGAAACTAAATTTAGACAACTCATAGATATCACAGTTGTCGATTATCCAGAAGAAACTCAAAGATTTAAAGTTGTATATTTATTTTTAAGCCATGAGTTTAATCAAAGAATGATTTTAAGCTATTTTATTAATGAAAATGAAGTTATCTCGTCTTTAACACCGGTATTTCCATCTGCCAATTGGATGGAGAGAGAAGTTTTTGATATGTATGGAGTATATTTTAAAGATCATCCTGATTTAAGAAGAATACTTACTGATTATGGTTTTGAGGGACATCCATTAAGAAAAGATTTTCCTTTAACAGGTCATACAGAGGTAAGATACAGCGAGGAACAAAAAAAAGTAATTAATGAACCAGTTAAATTAGAGCAAAATTATAGAAATTTTGATTATGAAAGTCCTTGGGAGGGCACAAAATATATTAAAGAAATAAAAGAAACTAATGACAAAAAAAATTAAAAATTTAAATTTAAACTTTGGTCCACAACATCCTGCAGCTCATGGTGTGTTGAGATTAATTCTTGAGCTTGATGGAGAAGTTGTTGAAAAAGCTGATCCACATATTGGTTTATTGCACAGAGGAACTGAAAAATTAATTGAAAACAAAACCTATATGCAAGCAGTACCATATTTTGATCGATTGGACTATGTAGCTCCGATGAATCAAGAACATGCTTTTGCTTTGGCGGTAGAAAAAATTTTAAAAATTGATGTCCCAATAAGAGCTCAATATATAAGAGTTATGTTTTGTGAAATTGGTAGAATATTAAGTCATATTTTAAATGTAACAACACAAGCATTAGATGTTGGAGCCTTAACACCTTCATTGTGGGGATTTGAAGAAAGGGAAACATTAATGACATTCTATGAGCGTGCATCTGGATCAAGATTACACGCTAATTATTTTAGAGCGGGAGGAGTGCATCAGGATTTACCTGCAGGTTTAGAAAACGATATAGCCAAATTTTGTGAAAGTTTTCCAAAAATAATAAACGACCTAGAAAATCTTTTAACTGACAATAGAATATTTAAACAAAGAAATGTAGATATTGGCATTGTTTCTAAAGAAAATGCCCTTGATTACTCATTTAGTGGTGTAATGATAAGAGGATCAGGTATTCCATGGGATTTAAGAAAATCACAACCTTATGATTGTTATGATCAAATGGATTTCAAAATTCCAGTTGGTAAAAATGGTGACTGTTATGATCGTTATTTGTGTAGAATTGAGGAAATGAAAGAAAGTGTTTCAATTATTAAACAATGCTTAGCAAAAATGGAAAAAGGCCCCATTAAAACTTTTGATGGAAAAATATCTCCACCTTCAAAAAAAGATATAAAACAGTCAATGGAGTCTTTGATACATCATTTTAAATTATTTACTGAGGGATACCGTGTACCTAAGGATGAAATTTATACTGCTGTTGAGGCACCGAAAGGAGAATTCGGAGTATATTTAATTTCAGATGGTTCAAGCAAACCTTATAAGTGTAAAATTAGAGCCCCAGGATTTTCTCATTTACAATCTATGGATTATTTAATTAAAGGTCATATGCTTGCAGATGTTCCAGCTGTCCTTGGTTCTTTAGATATAGTTTTTGGAGAGGTAGACAGATGAGTTTAAGAAGACCGGCTAAAGATCAGCCAGATAATTTTGAATTTAATCCTTCTTCATTAGAAGCAGCGAAAATAATAGTTTCTAAATATCCAGATGGTAAGCAACAAAGTGCGGTCATGGCGTTGTTATACATTGCGCAAAAACAAAATGATAATTGGATACCTTTGGCTGCAATGAAGTACATAGCAAAGTTTTTAGACATGCCGTATATAAAAGTTTATGAAGTTGCTACTTTTTACAGTATGTATAATTTATCACCTGTAGGTAAATATTTCATACAAGTATGTACCACAACTCCATGTATGATAAGAGGAGCAAATAAACTAGTAGAAGCATGTAAAGAAAAAATTTCAGAAAAAGAATCTGAGCTTTCAAGTGATAAAAATTGTTCATGGATGGAAGTTGAATGTTTAGGAGCATGTGTAAATGCCCCAATGATGCAAATTAATGATGATTATTATGAGGATCTTGATAAAGAAAAAACTTTAAAAATTTTAGATAAAATCTTAAATGGAGAAAAACCAATACCCGGTTCTTATAGAGGAAGGATTAATAATGAACCAGAAAATAATAGAAAAACATTAATGGATATAAAAAATGCTTAAAGATCAAGATAGAATTTTCCAAAATTTATATAATGATTTGGGACCAGATTTAGTTTCATCTCAAAAAAGAGGTGATTGGGTAAATACTAAAGAAATAACAAATAAGGGTAGAGATTGGATCATAAATGAAATTAAAGACTCTCAACTTAGGGGTAGAGGCGGAGCTG
>CACJXB010000025.1:0-11410 GCA_902597265.1 uncultured Pelagibacteraceae bacterium
AAATCGTATCGCAGTATTTAATGATGGAAAAGTTCAACAACTATCAAGCCCCGATGATTTATATGAGAAGCCAGTTAATTCATTTGTTGCAGAATTTATTGGCGAGAATAATACATTCAATGGCGAGGTTTCAGATATATCTGGAGGAAAATGTAAAGTAAAACTATCTAATGCAGAAATTATGGCCAATCCAATCTCTGTTAAATCAAAAGGTGATAAGACTAAAGTTTCTTTAAGACCTGAAAGAGCTTTGATTAATCCAAAAGATAAGATGGATAATATTCATAGTGGAAAAATAGAGGAAGTTATTTATCATGGGGACCATACAAGAGTAAGAATAAATCTTTTAGGCAACTCAGAATTTATTTTGAAAGTTCCAAATAGTTCTGCAAATCTTGATATCAAGCTTGGGAATGAGATCAAGATTGGATGGAATAGCGAAGACGCTCGAGCCTTAGACCCAAAATAAACATCTTATAATTATTATATAATAAGTAAAAAAGGGCTGTTGACTCTCACTCCTGAAGTTGTTTTAATTTGATTTATAAAAACGTTTAAACGGAGGAAAAATGAAAAAACTAAGTAAAATATTACTAGCTATTTCTTTTGTACTTTCACTAACTACTTCAGCATTTGCAACAACTGTTACTGCAGTGTCTTGGGGTGGGGCTTATACTGAGTCTCAAAAGTTAGGTTATGGTGATCCTACTGCTAAAAAACTAGGCATTAACATTGCTTGGGTTGATTATTCAGGTGGTTTATCAGAAATTAAAGCACAAAAAGAAGCTGGTAAAATCACGTGGGATATAATCGACGTGTTTGCAATGGATACTATCACAGGATGTGACGAAGGTTTATTTGTTGAATTTGATTTTGATAAAGACTTCCCACCAGCTCCAGATGGAACTCCAGCAAGTAAAGATTTCTTTACTGCAATGCCAAGTAAATGTGCTGTAGGAAATATTTTATATTCTTGGAACTACGCTTATAACACTAATAATGTTAAAGGTACTCCAAAGACTATCAAAGATTTCTTTAACACAAAAAAATTCCCTGGAAAAAGAGCTATCTACAAAAGCGCTCTAACTAATTTAGAAATCGCTTTAGCTGCAGATGGTATCAAGCCAGGTAAAGGCGGAGCAAAAATCTACAAAGCTTTAGAAACAGAAAAAGGTGTTGAAAGAGCAATGAACAAGATCAAAAAACTTTGCACAGACCCTAACGGTGGATGTGTATTTTGGTCTGCAGGTGCTCAACCACCAGAACTGTTAGTATCAGGTGAAGTAGTAATGGCTACTGGTTGGAATGGTAGATTCTTCAATGCAGAAATTGGAGAAGGTGCGCCAATCAAACAAGTTTGGGATGGCCAAGGTCTTGACTACGAATATTTCGTACAAGTTAAAGGTGGACCAAACGATGCTAATGGTATGGCTAAAAAAGCTTTAGCTATGATGACTAGTTCTGAAATGTTAGCAGGAAGTGCTAAATACATCGCATATGCTCCTTGGAGAAAATCTTCAATTGGTATTATGGAAAAAGGTGAGCCTTGGTATAAAGATGGTAAGACTAACATGGTACCACAAATGCCAACTGCACCGGCTAACACTAAAAACTACTTCCTAGTAGATCCAATTTTCTGGGCTGATAACGGAACAGAGCTTGGTGAAAAATGGGAAGCTATGAAAGCTGGTCTATAATTTAAGTTTTCTTAAACTTAATTATATATTATAATTTTAGGGCGGTTATTTATAACCGCCCTTTTTATTTATGAGCTCAGAAACAAAACAGATTTTAACTACAGACGGAATACCTTTAGAGGTAAGTCTTAAAAAAGCTGAGAGAAAAAATAAGATCAAAGCTTTCTTACTCGTTGCTCCTTTATTATTGTTCTTAATTATCACATATGTCTTTCCAATAGGTGACATGTTGTTCAGAAGTGTTGATGATAAAATGGTAACACAAATGCTTCCAAAAACTTTTAAAGCAATGGAAACGTGGGATGGTCAAGAGTTACCTGAGGAAGAGGTTTTTGCAGCTTTTCATGAAGATTTTATAAAATTAGTCGAGGATAAACGTGAAGGTAAATTATCTACTCAGTTAAATTATACGAAAAATGGATTTAAAAGTATTATTAAAAAATTAAGAAGAAAATCAAAATCATTTGAAGAAGGAAATTATAAAGAACAAATAATGTCAGTGCATAAAAGATGGGCTGATGTTGAGTATTGGAGAGCAATCAAAAGAAGAGCCCCTGAATTTACAAGTCAAAAATATCTAAAAGGAATGGATATGTATGTAAATGAAGAGGGAAAAATAGTAAGTGTTGAGGAGGACAGAAGAATTCACAGAGTATTGTGGTTACGAACTTTGGAAATTGCATTCTTTGTGACTGTTTTTTGTTTCTTAATGGCTTATCCAATAGCCCATTTATTAGCTACTTTACCTATGAAGTATAGTAACTTATTAATGATCTGCGTACTGCTGCCGTTCTGGACTTCATTACTTGTAAGAACTGCCAGCTGGATGATTTTGTTACAACAACAAGGTATCGTAAATGATTTCTTCGTTGGAATAGGATTAGTAGCTGACGATAATAGGCCTGAGATGATGTACAACAAGACAGGAAGTTATGTTGCAATGACACAAATCTTGCTACCATTCATGGTGCTGCCATTATACAGTGTAATGAAAACTATCTCACCAAGCTTAATGAGAGCTGGAAAATCATTAGGTGGAACACCATTTGTAGCGTTTTGGAAGGTTTACTTCCCACTAACAATCCCTGGAATAGGCGCAGGTTGCTTACTAGTATTCATTTTAGCGATTGGTTATTACATTACACCAGCCTTAGTTGGTGGTGCATCTGGGACTTTAATCAGTAATCAGATCGCCTTTCATATGAAAAGTACCCTTGACTGGAGTTTTGCATCTGCAATGGGACTAATGCTGCTGAGTGGAGTATTGGTGATTTATTGGCTTTATAACAAAATAGTAGGAATAGATAATATCAAATTAGGATAATTAGGATGGCATTACCAAAATATACAGAACCACATTATAGAATTTGGCATTATATCTATTTAACAATTTGTGGTGCAGTTTTCTTTTTTCTTATTGCACCTTTATTTGTAATCTTTCCATTATCATTTAACGCGGAGGAATTTTTAAGTTTCTCTGATGGGATGAAAAGTCTTGACCCTGATGCATTTTCTTTAAGATGGTATAAAGATATGATCTATGGGACTAAAAATCCTTGGGGATTAGCTGCTAAGAATAGTTTTATTATCGCAATTTTTGCAACAATAGGATCAGTAATACTTGGAACAGTTGCTGCACTAGGGTTAAGTAGCAGACACATGCCTTACAAAGGTTTAATAATGGCTGTTTTAATTTCTCCAATGATTGTACCATTAATTATTTCAGGTGTTGCAATATTTTTCTTTATGGCAAAGGCTGGTTTAGCAGCTACACACACAGGGATTGTTCTTGCTCATATAATTTTAGGAACACCATTTGTTGTTATTACAGTTACTGCTACACTTTCAGGATTTGACCATAGTGTAACTAGAGCTGCTGCAAGTTTGGGTAGTGATCCAGTAAATACCTTTATGAAAATTACTTTACCACTAATTTTACCTGGGGTTATTTCAGGTGGATTATTTGCATTTGTAACTTCATTTGATGAAGTTGTTGTTGTTTTATTTTTAGCAGGATTAGAAAATACAACTATACCTATTCAAATGTGGACAGGTTTAAGAGAGCAATTAAGTCCAACAATTCTAGCTGTTGCGACTTGTTTAATTATACTATCAACATTAATATTAGTAACCGCTGAGCTTTTAAGAAGACGATCAGAGAGGCTTAGAGGGATTAATCGATAGTAAAATAATCAAATGAAAATTAAGAATGTAGTAGTTATTGGATCAGGTACAATGGGTAGTGGTATAGCTGCTCATCTCTGTAATGCTAATATCCCTGTTACACTTTTAGATTTAAAAACTGAAATAAGTCAAAATGCAAGAGAACGAATTCATAAATCAAGACCACCTTTATTAATAGATAAAACAAAAATTGATAATATTAAAGTTGGAAATATATCTGATGATTTCGATGTGGTTAAAGATGCTGATTGGATTGTCGAAGCAGTGGTAGAGAGAATTGATATAAAACATCAAATTTATGATAAAATTTTTGAAAGTAGGAAAGATGGAGCAATAGTTTCATCAAACACTTCTTCAATTCCAATTAAAGTTTTATCTCAAAATTTAAATAAAGATCAAAAAAAAGATTTTTGCATCACTCATTTTTTTAATCCTGTTAGATACATGGGTCTTCTAGAAATAGTTAAGAATGAAGACAATGATTTGAATAAGATAAATCAATTGAAAGAATTTTGTGAAGTTGAGTTAGGTAAGGGAGCAATTGTTTGTAATGATACCCCTGGTTTTTTAGGGAATAGGGTAGGTGTGTATGCAATGCAAATTGCAATGACTGAAGCATTTAAGATGAAACTTTCTGTTGAGGAAGCTGATGCAATCTTTGGAAGACCTATGGGTATACCTAAAACAGGAGTTTTTGGATTATATGATTTGATTGGAATAGATTTAATGGCAGATGTTTTAAAAAGTTTTATCAAAGAACTTCCAAAATCTGATGAGTTCCATGAAGTGGCTAAAGAAATTCCTTTAGTAAAAAAACTGATTGAAACTGGATATACGGGGAGAAAAGGCAAAGGTGGCTTCTACAGAATGAAGAAGACTGATAGTGGAAAAGTTATGGAAGCTATTAATCTTGAAACTGGAGAGTATTCAACAAGTCAAAAAATAGATATTAAGTCTGATAAAGTAGATTTAAAGGCTCTAATTAATAGAAAAGATAAGTACGGAGATTATGCTTGGTCAGTACTATCCAAGATAATAAAATATGCTTCATCATTAGTTCCTGGGATTACCAAAGAATTTAATGACATAGATGAAGCTATGAGACTTGGATTTAATTGGGCGAAAGGACCCTTTGAGATGCTAGAAGAAATTGGTGTTAAAAATTTCTTTGATAAAGTTGACGAATATAAAGGTAATAACTTTTTAGAAAATTTATCTAATTCTAAAGATGAAAATTTTTATGGTGAAAGGCAAAAATATACATCAATTGAAACTTTAGGTAAGATTAAGAAAACCGCCTCAAGTGTTGATGGTAATAGTTCAGCTTCAATTTATAGATTTAACGATTTTAATATTGTTGAGTTTACAACTAAAGCTAATGCACTTGATTATGATTCAATGGATGCACTTAAGAAAGCAACCAATAAACCTTTAATAATAATTAATGAGAGCATGCAATTTTCTGCTGGTGTTAACTTGAATTATACAATGGAGTTTGCAAATAAAAATGATTTTAATTCTATAGAAAAATTTATCAAATATTTTCAAGAAACTTGCAAACATCTTAAGTACTCTAAATACCCTGTTATATCTGCTCCATCAGGTTTAACTTTGGGTGGAGGTTTTGAAGTTTTAGTTCAAAGTAATTTTGTAGCCTCACATACAAACATTGTAATCGGATTAGTAGAAACTATTGTGGGATTAATTCCAGCCGGAGGTGGATGTAAAGAAATGCTGGCTAGATGGTTGAACACTGACGAGGCTAAGAAAGATCCAAAATATGCACCTTTAAAAGTATTCGATATAATTGGCTATGGCAGAACAGCTACGTCTCCAGTTGAGGCAGAACCTTTAAAATATTTATTACCTGAAAATAAAAGAATTATGAATAGAAATAGTTTGTTTGAAGTATCAAAAAAAATCTTAAATGAAAATAAGGACTTTAAAGCGCCAAATGAACTAACGTTTAATTTACCTGGTAAAGCAGTTATAGATGATATGAATAAAATTTTAGAAAAACTTTATAATGATAAAGTTATATTGGATCATGGTTTGACAGTAGCAAAAGAATTAGCTCATGTTCTAAGTGGTGGTGAAACTACAAGTAATAAAACTCTTACAGAGGATGATTTGTTCAGATTAGAACTTGATGCTTTTATGAGATTAATTGAAACCAAACAAACTCAAGATAGAATCAAACATACTCTTGCTACTGGTAAACCTTTGATTAATTAAATAATCTAAGAGTATTTATAAAGTCAGGCCTTAAAACATATTCAGATTTATCTAAGTGTTTAATTTTTTCTAAAGCTTCTAAGCCAAATATTACTTTTCCAATGGGTGTATATTCACCTTCATACAAAGGTTCATCCTGAAGAATTATAAAAAATTGACTATCCTCAGTATCATATTTTAAAGATCGTGCTAATCCTACGCTTCCTTTGACATAGTTAAAATCTTTATCAACTTCAGATTTGATTGTGCCTAAACCAGATTTTCCAGTTCCAATTTTTCCATAATCAATGTTTCCTTTTTTTCCAAATTCTACATCACCAGCTTGTACAAGTTTATCTTTAATGACCCTATGGAATGCAACATCATCATAAGCATTAGATTTAACCAAAGTTTTAAATCTTTCCACACCATTAGGAGATATCTCTGGATATAATTCTATAATTACATTTCCGCATTCAACGTTTAGAATTGCAATATTATTTGGATTTTCAAAATTAATTTTATTTGGGTCATAATTTTTAACAAATAAACATTTATTTTTGAGCAAAACAAAAGAAGTGATTGAAAATAAACCTAAAATTATAACAAATATGAATATTATTTTTTCAGATTTTGAAGCTTTTATCTTTTCAATCATAAAATAAAATTTTCGTCAATTTTAAGGAGTCCTTTTTTGATGAATTCAATTTTTTTTTGAAGAATAGGATCAACCGTTTCAGGTAAATTTCCATACATTAAATGAGAAAATACTTCAGCCATATCCTCAGATGCGGTAGATTGTGAATATTCAGTGATAAAACCTGCTGTTTTAGAATATGTTTCTAAACCTATTTTTTTAGTACATGTCGAACATTCTGCATAATTGAACTCTTTAGGATTAAAACTAGACCAAATTTGTTGGTTAAATATGTCTTTGAAACTATCATTTATTATGTGGAACACTTCATGATGTAACACTCTTTCAAAATATCTATCATTAAATTTAATATCTACAATTAAAGTTTTCATTACATCATCAGGTATCCCAGCAGTATTGATACCTGAGATCGATAAGTCTTCACACATAACAATGTATTTTAAATTTATTTTTTTTAAAAAGTTTTGAGAATATCTATTAAGATTTTTTTCAATAATCTTATATTTTTTATCTAGGTCTTGTTTTGATGATTTGAAACAATTGATATTATTATCAACACCTATTGTAAATGCTTGTTTAGCATTCAAGTATCTTAATTTGTTTTCAGTTTTAAGATTATAAATCTCCAGGTTTGGAATTTTTATTAATTCGTAAATTGTATCTGCTTGAGCTGAAGAAATTAAAAATAAATACAACAAAATGAGCTTTAATAATTTCATAATTAGTATTATTGAAGATATTCCAATTTGTTAGAATGTGATAGAGTTTTTGTGATGAAAAAAAAAAGAAGCAAAGAACCCATTCAACCAGTAAGTGGTACCAAGGTTCCAAGATTTGCTGGCCCATCAACTTTTGCTAGACTACCAGAATTAAGAGATGTTGAATACTGTGATGTTGCAATTGTGGGAATACCATTTGATGCAGGCACGAGTTATAGACCTGGAGCAAGATTTGGTCCACAAAGTATTAGACAAGCTTCAAGACATTTAAGAACAAATTATCATCCAAATTATGATGTTGAGCCTTTTAAAGTTCAACAAGTTGCTGATGCGGGTGATATTACTTGCAATCCATTTAATATAGATGAAGCAATTAAGCAAATTGAGGAGGGAGCCTTGGATCTTCTTAAAAAAACTGGTGGTATAATTAGTTTAGGTGGAGATCATACAATTGCTTTTCCTTTATTAAAAGCAGTAAATAAAATTAATAATGGTCCTGTTGCTTTAGTACATTTTGATGCACATCTTGATACTTGGGATACTTATTTCGGTGCACCTTACACTCACGGAACTCCTTTTAGAAGAGCAAGAGAAGAAAATTTATTTATGGACGATGCCTCAATGCATGTCGGTATTAGAGGGCCTCTGTATAGTAGAAATGATATTAAAAATGATGAAAGTTTTGGATTTAAAATAATTCATTGTGATGAGTTCCAAACTGAAGGCACTGATAAAATTGCTGAAAGGATAAAAAAAAGAGTAGGAGATAATCCATTATACTTATCAATTGATATTGATGTTTTAGATCCTGCTTTTGCACCTGGCACTGGTACACCTGAAATAGCCGGCATGACTACGAGAGAAATGGTTAATGTCATTAGAGGTTTATCAGGTATGAATTTAATCTCTGCAGATGTTGTTGAAGTATCACCTGCTTATGATCATGCCGAGGTAACATCACTCGCGGCGGCTACTATAGTTTATGAATTAACAAATCTATTTGCAAAAAAATAAAGAAAGGTTAGTAATCTTAAATGGAAAATAAAAAAAACTTTTATATCAATGGTAAATGGGTAACTCCAAAAAGCAAAGAAGAGATTAAAGTAATTGATCCAGCGACTGAAGAAAATTGTGCTGTTATAACATTGGGTAATAAAGATGATGTAAGTGATGCTGTTAATGCTGCCAAAAATGCTTACAGTTCTTGGGCATTTTCATCAAAAGATGAAAGGATAAAATTATTAGAAAAACTTTACGAGAATTATAAAAAAAGATGGGCTGATATTGCAAGTGCGATCACCACAGAAATGGGAGCACCAAAAGATTTTGCAACGAAACTTCAAGCTGGCACAGGTGCTGCCCATTTAAAATCATTTATAAGATATTTAAAAAATTTCGAATTTGAAAAACCACTAGGAGAACATGCGCCTAATCAAAGACTTATTTATGAACCTAAAGGTGTATGTGCACTAATCACCCCATGGAATTGGCCAATGAACCAGGTTTGTTTAAAAGTGATGCCTGCAATAGCATCTGGTTGTACCATGATTTTAAAACCATCTGAATTAGCACCATTATCATCAATGATACTAGCTGAACTTATTGATGAGACTAAAGTACCAGCAGGTGTATTTAATTTAGTTAATGGTGACGGGGCAACAACAGGGAATGCATTAACAAGTCATCCTGATGTAAATATGATTTCATTTACTGGATCAACTAGAGCAGGAGCATTAATTTCTCAAAATGCTGCCAAAGATTTTAAAAGAGTCAGTTTAGAGTTAGGTGGTAAAGGTGCAAATATAATATTTAATGATGCTGACCCAGATGCAATAGAAAGAGGTGCTTTAAGATGTTTTCGAAATTCAGGTCAGTCATGTAATGCACCTACAAGAATGTTAGTTGAAAAATCAATGTATAAAGATGCAGTTGAAAGATTAAAGAAGTACACAGAAAATTTTGAGGTTGGTGATCCAAAAAAAGAGGGAGAGCATATAGGCCCAGTTATTTCTGAAACTCAATATAACAAGATACAAACTTTAATTAAGAAGGGTATTGATGAGGGAGCAAAATTAGTAGCTGGAGGACCAGGCAAGCCAGATGGATTAGAAAAAGGTTATTTTGTAAAGCCAACTGTATTTGCTGATGTTAATAACAAAATGGAAATAGCAAGAACAGAAATATTTGGTCCGGTTTTATCCGTAATGCCTTTTGAAACGGAGGAAGAAGCTATTGAAATTGCAAACGATACTCCCTATGGATTAACTAACTATATTCAAACCAAAGATAAAGAAAAAGTAAAGAGAGTTGCTAGAAAACTTAGATCGGGAATGGTTGATGTTAATGGTGCTGGTATTGCTGTTGATGCACCTTTTGGTGGATTTAAACATTCGGGGATTGGTAGAGAAGCTGGCGAACATGGTCTAGAAGAGTTTCTAGAGGTTAAATCTGTAGGTGGATGGAGTTAATTAAGAGTAGATTTTTTCTTAATTCCTTCAAGAAATTTTAAACATTTTTTAAGTTCATTAAGTTCAATGAACTCATCAACTTTGTGAGCTTGTTCAATAGAGCCTGGGCCACAAACAACTGTACTGATCCCAATTTCTTGAAACAATCCAGCTTCAGTTCCAAAGGATACTACTTCTCTAGAATTATCACCGGTCAAACTTGAGACTAATTCACATGCTTCTGAATTATCTACACGATCGAAACCTGTAACTTCACCTATTATCTTCTTTATTATTTTTGAACTAGGAAAAACTTTTCTCATCTCTGGTAATAAAACTTCATTTGCATATTCATCTATTTTTTGATTTAGAAAGACACCATCTTCTTTGACAACCGGTCTTGTCTCCCATTCAACCCGACATTTGTCAGCTATCACATTGTGAGCTATACCTCCAAATATTCCTCCAACTTGTAATGTTGAAAAAGGAGGATCAAATATTGAGTCCTTTGGAGCTCTTTTCTTTAATTCTTCCCTAAGCTCGATTAACTTATTTGCATATTTTGATGCAAATTCAACGGCACTTACACCTTTGTGGGGCATCGAGCTATGTCCAGCTAATCCCTCAAAGTAAGTTGTATATTCATAACAACCTTTATGCGCATCTATGATTTTCATTTTTGTAGGTTCACCCACAATACAAATTCCATCTTGAATATTTCTTTTTTTAAGTTCTTTAATTAATATTGGAGCACCCAAGCATGCTGTTTCTTCATCAAATGTAAAAGAAAAATGAATATCTCTATTCAAATCAACTTTAGAAAAAACTGGAGCAAACGCTAAAGTACATGCAATAAATCCCTTCATATCACAGGAACCTCTTCCATAAAGTTTATCTTCTTTTATTATTGCTTTGAAAGGGTCTGTACTCCAACTCTTTGAAACAGGGACTGTATCAGTATGACCAGATAAAATTATTGGTTTAACCCCATTTGATTTTTTTGCTTTTATTGTTGCAAAAAGATTTACTCTTTTTTTTTCATTATCATACGTTTTAAATGAAGTTGCACCTAAATCATTTAGATATTTCTCACAATAATTAATTAAATCATTGTTATCCTCTCCAGAAATAGTTTTAAATCCAATTAAATCAGATAAAATCTTAATAGAATTTTCGTATAATTTATCTAAATTTACTTCTGTACTCATTAGTAATAATTAATATAAATATCTCATTTATGAAAGAACAAATTACTTACGACATATTTGAGAAAATAGATATTAGACTTGGGACAGTACTTTCAGTCAAAAAAAATGAAAAAGCTAGAAAACCATCTTTAGTTGTTGAAGTCGATTTTGGAAAAGAAATAGGTGTTAAAACATCTTCAGCCCAAATCACTCATTTTTATAATGAGGAAAATTTAGTTGGCAAACAAGTGATTGGTGTTTGTAATTTTCCAGAAAAAAATATTGCAGGTGTAAAATCCCAATT
>CACJXB010000026.1:0-10195 GCA_902597265.1 uncultured Pelagibacteraceae bacterium
AATCATAATCTGTAACCATCGATACTGATGCATATCTTATTTCAGCTTCTCTTGCTAATTTTGCTTCAGGCATGTTTGTCATACCAATTACATCTGCTTTCCATGATCTGTATAAATTAGATTCTGCTAAAGTTGAAAATTGTGGTCCCTCCATAACAACATAAGTGCCCCCTTTTTGATACTCAATTTTTTCTTTTTTGATGGCTTCTTCACATGCATTCATTAAACCATTTGAAGTCGGATGTGCCATAGAAACATGAGCTACAATTTCTTCATCAAAAAATGTTTTATCTCTTGCAAAAGTTCTATCAATGAATTGATCTACAATTACAAATTTTCCAGGTGGTAAGTTTTCTTTTAATGATCCTACAGCGGAAACAGAAACTATATCTGTAACTCCCAATTGTTTTAATGCATCAATATTTGCCCTAAAATTTATATTTGATGGTGAAATAAAATGACCTCTTCCATGTCTAGGTAAAAAATATACATCTTTATTATCATAATTTGTTTTTAAAATTTGATCTGAAGGCTTGCCCCAGGGAGTTTCTATATCTAATAACTCTCTATTTTTAAACTCTTCAACATCATATAGACCACTACCCCCAATTATTGCTAATTTATTTATTGTCATGTCAAAAAATTAATTTAATTATACTTTTTTAATTAACTTTAATGAATTTAAAAAATTATATTAGATCCATTCCAGATTATCCAAAAAAAGGTATTTTATTTAGAGATATAACTACCTTAATAAAAGATGAGCAAGCTTTTTCTGAAACGATTAATCAAATTGTGGAAAAATCAAAAAATATAAAATTTGATAAGATTGCAGCTATTGAATCTAGAGGTTTTGTTTTTGCATCAGCTGTTTCATATATAATGAAAAAACCTTTCATCATGTTAAGAAAAAAAGATAAACTTCCAGCAGATGTACATTCGGTAGATTTTGAACTAGAATATGGAACAGCAACTATAGAAGTACACAAAGATTCGATAAATAATAATGATAAGGTCTTAATTATCGATGACTTAATTGCAACTGGCGGAACTGCAGAAGCGGCCGCAAAATTAGTTGAAATTTCTGGTGGAAAAGTTGCTTGTTTTATTTTTGTGATAAATCTTTTTGATCTAGGCGGTTCAGATAATTTAAAAAAAAAAAATTATATGGTTGAAAATTTAATTGAATTTCCAGGTCATTAGTAATTATTATTGATACAGGATGAAAAATGTAATTGTAACAGGTGGTCTTGGATTTATAGGAAGTAATCTAATAGAGCTTCTTTTGAAAAAAAAATATTCAGTTATCAATATAGATAAAAATACTTATTCATCAAATTTTTATAATGTTAAAGAATTTAAAAAAAATAAAAATTATCGTTACATAAAATGTGATATAGCTAATAAAAACCTATCTAAAATTATATTTAAGTTTAAACCTGTTGGAATTTTTAATTTAGCAGCTGAAACACATGTTGATAGATCAATTGACAGTCCAAATAGTTTTATTCATAGTAACATAATTGGAGTATTCAATATTTTAGAAATTTTCAGAAATTTTTCAAAAAAAAACAAAAGATCAAGATTGATTCACATCTCTACTGATGAAGTGTTCGGAGATATTTTAAATGGAAGAACTAAAGAGACCTATCCTTATAATCCTAGTTCACCCTATGCAGCCTCAAAGGCATCTTCAGATCACTTAGTTTCTTCATATGTTAGAACTTATAAAATTCCTGCAATTGTAACTAATTGTTCAAATAATTATGGTCCTAAACAACATCCTGAAAAACTAATTCCAAAATTAATCTATAACATTCTATCAAATAAAAAATTACCAATATATGGCAAGGGACAAAATTCCAGAGAATGGATATACGTAAAAGATCATTGCGAAGCCTTAATAAAAATTTTTGAGAAAGGAAAATTAGGAAATTTTTATAATATTGGTTCAAACAAAAATTTAATAAATTTGGAAATTTCAAAAAAATTATTAAAAATTGCTAAAAAAAAAATTAAAGTTGGTAAGAATGTAAAAATAGAATTTGTTAAAGATAGACCAGGACATGATATTAGGTATGCTTTGAATAGTAACAAGTTAATAAAACAATTGAAATGGAAGCCTCAAACAAATTTTGAAACGGGTTTAAAACAAACTTTTGAATGGTATTTAAATAATCTTAACTATTATAAATCTTTAAATAAAAAGGATATTTTAAACCGACTTGGTTTAAAATCTAATTCCTAATTAGCTTTTACTAATTCTAATAACTTGCTGTATGAAATTAAATTCATATATTCTTTATAATTTTCATAATAATCTTTAAAACTTAATTTTAAAAAATTATCTTTACTCAAATTTAGTTGATTTCTATTAGGTCTTACAAAAACTACACCAATACCATGGTCAGCATAACAAGTATAAATATCTAAATTTTTATAGGTTCTAAGTTCTACAATAGCCTTCCAAACATCACCATTCCACTTATATTGACATCTTGGAACCGCTTGTTCGTATACATTGTTTGGCAAACAATCGTGTAATAATATAATTCCACTTTCGTTAAGTGAATTGATGGAATTTAATATATCTTTTTTAACTTGATGATACCTATGTAAACCATCAATGAAAATACAATCGAATTTTTCTGTATTTTTTTTGAAAAAATCATCACTAGTTGCTCTTATTGTTCCTCCTGAAACAGGATCAACTCCTACTTTATTTTTACAATTAATTTGATCAAATAATTCATTACTAAAACAACCTATTTCAAGATAGCTTTTGTAATTTTTAATTTGTATTATTTCTTTAATTATTTTTATACGACTAGGTTTATCAGTAAAATCTAAATTTATACTTCCAATATCTTTTTCTTTAAAAAGTTTATGAATTAAAAATTTAATTTTTAAGACGTTTTTACTCTCAAAAAATCTGTAAATTTTTTTCGAAATATAATTGTTCATTTAATAAACTAAATTGGTAGCGGGAAGTGGGATCGAACCACTGACCTCGGGCTTATGAGTCCCGCGCTCTAACCAACTGAGCTACCCCGCCATTTAAATCTTTAATATAGCAATTTGATAAGAAATTGAAATTATTTTTAATTTGAAATAATTTTTTGCTATGAATTCTTTTATTGCTCCTATTGGATTATGATTAACATCATCATAATATTTCCACATTAAATCATCAAATATCATTATTCCGTTTTTTTTTAATGCTTTAAAAGAATTCTCAGCATCTCTTAAAACATATTCATAGTGATGATTTCCATCGATATATATTAAATCATAAAAATCTTTTTCTTTATTCTTATCAAAAAAATCATCAGATTTTCCTCTAAAAACTTTAACTCTATCTTTATATTGATTTATATTTGATATAAAATTTTTAAAAACCTTTTCAAAATCATAGTCCCAAAGTTCCTCATAAGGCTGAAATGTGTCAACACATTGAATTTTTGATTTTTTTAGCACTGTTAAAAAAAAAACAGTAGATCTTCCTTCGTAAGAACCAATCTCAAGAATGTTTAAATTTTTATTGATCAATTCATATTTATAAAAAATTCTTACAAGGTATTTTATATTATAAGAAAAAAAGTCAGAGGTAAATTTTACATTATCGCTATAAATTTTTCTAAATTCGGCTAAAAATCTCTTATTATATTTTTTTTCAAAAAAATTTAATTTTCTATGAAAAAACAATTTAAATAATAATAGCAAACTTATAAAAAAATTTCTTTTTATTGAGCTTAATATAAAGATATAATTTTTCATTTATTCAATTTTACAGAAACTTTCTTCTAAATCACAATCACCAGCAACTGTTTATATATAATGAAGACAATTATGCAAAATATTCATTCAAATAATTAGCCATTATTTTTCACTGAATTTATCACATACTCAGCAAGTTTATAAGTAGTTAAATTTTTTTTAGTATAATTTAGTAATTTTGATTTTAATTCAAAAATCTCTTTATCTTTTTCTATAAAATAATCTATATCTTTTTTTTTTCCAGAAAAAAAATTAAAAATATAATTATTAATACTTTTAAAAGTTAAAAACTTATATTTAAAAATTTTAGTTGGAAAATAATTTTGAAGAATAATTTCGTATTTATCTTTGATTTCTATAATTTCTTTTTTTGGTAAATTTTTTAAAGTATTAATAGGGCAATTTTGTATATCTAAAAAAATAGGTAAACAACCATTCATTAAAATCTCATAATGCCGTAAAGTATCCCAGCCCCCTTTCTTATATGTAAGTGCAAAAATACTTTCTTGATACATTCTATAATAATCAACTTCATTAGTGTAAATATAAGTACTTGATTTTCCTGGAATTAAAGGAGCAAGTAAATTTTTTGGTTTAGTATTAACATCTTTTAATACTTTATCTGCGGGTATTGCAAATTGAATTGGTAATAAATTTTTTTGATCCTTAACCAATTCTCTTTTGAAATATAATCCAATTTTATTTAATTTTTCATCAATAAATTGATCATCTTCACCATCAATAAAAATGACCTTATTTTTGAATTTAATCACATCATCTAAAAATATTGTTGATCTCCTTGCAGAAGAATAAATAACTAAATCAAAAAAATTTGTTTGGATTTTTTTTATAATATCATTTCTATCAATTAAATCATAATTATTAAGAATATTTGTTAGAGTAAAACCTTTACCCCATAACTTATTGCTATCTAGTTTTTTTTTTTTAGACTCATCCTTATATAAATACCATGAGCCAGGAAAATCAATTACTTCCTTATCAAAATGTTCTCTGAGACCATGTAATAATAAATTACTCAAATAATCGTTATAATGCTCAGATAAAGTTTGATGGGTAGTAAGATATAAAATTTTCAGGTTGAACTCCTTTTGTTTCTCCATAATTCAACAATCTCTGAAATTTTCAAGGATTCATCAATGCCAACTAAAAGCTTAGATTTTTTATCTTTTTTTTTTGAAAAAAAAATAGAACTTTCCTCAACTAAATGCTGATAAACATTTTTATCTGAAAATATAAGTTTTTTAAAATATCTACTCTTTGTCTCAATTTCTATGAAAGTTTTATTCGATGGAAGCCAAGGAGAAGGTATGGTTATTAATGCATTTTCACAATAAATCCGACACTTATTCTCTAAATTTTCTCTTAAACTTACTTTTCCAATAGCATCAATTTTATTATCAATTTTTAAAGAAATTTCTCCATCGATATCTACATCTGTCTCACATAATTCAAAGTTTGAATTGATCATTTTGATATCATTTTTTTTATTAAAAAGATTAAAAAAACTTATTGGATAACATCCCAAATCTAAAATTGCTCCTCCACCAACATCTTTATTAAATAATCTAGATCTTTTTTTAATTCTTTTAACCTTAAATCCAAAACTTGACTCAATTTTTTTTATTTGACCGATTTCCTTATCACTTAATATTTCGAAAATCTTAGATGTTATTGGGTGTGCTCTATATGCAATTGCTTCTAAAAAATTTTCTTTTTTTTTCACAAGTAAAGAATGTAATTCCTTTACCTCTAAAAAATTCATTCCTAAAGGCTTTTCACATAAAATTTTTTTTTTATATTTATGTGCTTCTTTAACAAGATTCTTGTGTGTATTATTTAATGTAGATATATATACTGCATCAATTTCTTTTGATTTAAACAAATCTTCGTAAGATTTATAAAAAGTTAAATCTTTATAATCAGGAATTTTAGTTTTACTTGAAATACCAATTAATTTAAACGCATTTGACTCTTTTTTTAAACAGTCTACATACTGTTTACCCATTCTTCCATACCCTATTACTCCCCAATTTAACATTTCTAATCAAACCACTCTTTAAATTTTGATTTATTTTCAATCAAATAATCAGGAAGTAAAAAATCATCAGTTTTTTTAAGTTCAATGTTAGATGAATATTTATTATCATCTTTTTTGTCAGCATTGTGATTAAAGTAAAGTTGTCTATTTTTAATTAATGTTTCAATGTCTTTTTCATCTAACCCACTTTTTTCAAATTCATTATGTTCACCATAATTCATTAATTTATAATATATCTCCTTATTATTTTTAATATTTGTAAAATGCCAACCACCATTTTCAATTATTTTAACATTAATATACTTTTTTTTTGAAAATAAAGTGTCTAACCTCCAAAAATCATATTTTTTATTTTTAATATACTTTAACCATTCAATTGATTTAAGTTTTTTCATTCTACAAGCTTTTGTTCCAAACCAATTATAATTTTCATGTAAAAGATTAAATTTGTAATAAAATATCTTTTGTTTAAATAATATGATTTGATTTTTTAAAGTTTCAAAATTCATATTTTTTAAATTAGGAATTTCATCACAATCACTTACTAATATTAAGTCATTTGGTTCAGCATCTGCTAGTCCATCAATTAATTTGTTGTATTGCAATGATATTCTTTGAAGGCTATTAATCCTTTTCAAACCATAATGCTTGGGATTTTTAGTATCGATATAAAATAAACCCTCTGGTTCATCCTCTATTAAAAAATAAATAATTTTATCTTTAAATTTTTTGAAATTGTTCAAATCAAAATTTTGTTTCTTTTTTTTACCACTATGAGTATAAAGTTGTTCAACTACAACAAATTTATCCACATATTTATCCAAAATATTAAGCCTTAAATCAAAAAGCATATTTTCGTCAAAATAAGGAACACAATCAAATATTTTCATGATTTATAAAATTTCATCTCAATAAAATATATATTAACTAAAATTTTATGTCCTAAATAAGTTGTTAGATAAACTTTAATTTTATGTATAAATCGTAGATAATTTATTATTTGTGTGTAAAAAATTTAATTTTGATTTTATATTATTGAAAAATAATAAGACCAAATAAAAGTAAGCCTGTTGATGCTGCAGCTGAAAAATACAATTTTTTTCTAGACTCATTTTTCTGATTTAATTTAACTCTGTTAAGTAAAATGTTGATATCAGTCCTTTTTGAAACTTCCTTTGGATTGTCTTTTTCTAAGTACTTAGCAATTAACTTTTTTTTTACGTTTAAATTACTAAGGTTAAGATTTTTCATAATTCAATTAAATCACGAATAATTTAAATTTGCAAATATTCTCAGAATGAAAGGTAAATTCCTAAAATCCCAAGACCAAAAATTAAACCTGAGAGTATTATTAAATTTTTTTTAAATTCTTTACTTTCAGTTTCTTGTAATTTTGATTTTAAGATATTGATATCAACTCTCTTAATTCTATTTTTATTTGTTTTTAAAGGCTTTTCAGTAACATTGACACCATTTGGGGTCTCGATATCAGTTTGTATCTCTGCAAAGCCTTTATTGTTCATATTAAATTTAAACCATGTAATCCTCATTGTTGCAATTTTAAAAAAGTTCAAACTGGGTCAGTATTTAGTTGACATGTGTCCAATTTGGGTTTCATATGTCTTTTAAAAACTATGAGCTTACAAGAAATAGATTTTTCAAAAACACTCAATGACGAACAGATCTTTGAGACCATAATGGGCAACTATTCAAATTTTAGTAAAGATTGGATTATTCATCAATGGAATTGGATGAATAATGTTTATTGGGCATTCAAAGATCACTATAAATATATGATAATCATTTCATTAGTTGAAAAAACTCTTCAATTTTATGATCAAATGCAAATAGATTATTCATATGATGAGTATTATTCAAAATCATATCTGCAAATTGAAAAATTTAGTATCACCGAACTCTGCGAAAAATTAGATTTACCAAAAGAAACGGTCAGAAGAAAAGTTTTGGAACTTGAAAAAAAAGGAGTAATAAGTCGAGATAAAAAGAAAATAATAATTGATCGAAAAGCATTTGAATTTGTCAAACCAACCAATCAAATTAAATTTTCAGCAAAATATATTCATTTAGTTTCTACAGCTCTAAATAAAGAAAAAATTTTATCAAAAAAAGTTGATACAAAATCGATTGAAAATTTAATTAAAAAAAGATTTTCATTATGTTGGAGATGGTTTTATCGTATGCAAATACCTTTAATCATAGGTTACCACAAATTCATGCAAGATTTATCTACATTTCATATTTGGGGAACAATTTGTATGAATCAAGTATTAAATGTTTCAAAAGAATTAAATCCTGGTGATAAACCTCCATTAGATTATTTTATGACCAACAACGTTTTATTAAATAATATTGGTTCTGATACTGGTATTAGTGCAATGTCGATTTCTGATATGACACAAATTCCTCGTGCAACAATTATAAGAAAATGTAAATTTTTAATAAAAAATGATTTGATTAAAATGAATGAAAAAAAACAATACGTTTTAACTACTATGAATTTTAAAAAAATTTTACCCTATCAAACAGAAGCTTTTAAATATAAGGCAAAGTTTATCCGGAAAGTTTTAAATCTTCTTGTAATTTCTTAAATTTAAAATAAATTGATTTCGTTATAATATTACAGAGGGGTCATGGGAATTGTAACTACAATTGCACCAGTTGCATTAGCTTTAATAATGTTGGGTCTTGGTGCGTCTTTAACTACAAAGGATTTCACAAGAGTTTTTCAAAATCCAAAAGAGTTTTTTGTTGGGTTAATTTGTCAATTAATTGTTCTTCCAATTGTAGGATATTTATTAATAATTATTTTAAAAACACCAATTGAACTTGCTTTAGGAGTAATGTTAATAGCAGCAGCACCTGGTGGTGTTACCTCAAATGTTTTGACTAAGTTTGCAGATGGCGATGTAGCACTCTCAATATCTTTAACTGCTTTTGCGAGTTTAATAAGTATTGTATCAGTTCCTTACATAGTTTTTTTATCAATTGATTTATTTGATATTTCATATGTTGAAAAAGAAATATCTATGCTTGGTATATCTTTGAAAATGTTTTTTGTAGTCACAGTTCCAGTAATAATTGGAATGTTAGTTAGAAAATTTGCAGATCAATTCATTTTAAAAAATATGAAAATCATCCAAAGGATATCGATAGGATTATTTATAATTGTTTTCATAGCAATATATATAGAGGAATGGGATAGTATTGTAATGTTTCTAAATAAAGCAGGGACAATTGCTTTAACATTAAACATTATAATGATGATTATTGGTTTTTATACAGCAAAATTTTTTGCATCAGGTGTAGCTCAACAAAGATGTATATCTTTAGAATGTGGATTACAAAATGGTACCTTAGCAGTTTTTGTTGGAACTCAATTATTTGAAGATATGATATATATGGTACCTACCGCTGCATATGCCCTAATCATGATGACTACATCAGTTTTATTTGTAATTTTTTTAAGAAGAAAAATAAGTTAAATATTTTTAAAATTTGTTTGTTTTAATGGTTTTAAATTAAGTTTTATTGGATATTTTTGCTTTTCAACTTCAACAAATAATTTCTTTTTTTGCAGTTCATCATTAGAAAAGTTATTATTTACATATCCGAACATAAGATTTTTTTTGAAATTGAATGAATAATTTCCTGATGTTGTCCTTCCAATAATTTTTTCCTCTAAATAGATAGGCTCATCATGAAGAAGTAATGGATCACCTGGTTTACTGTTTTCTAAAGTAAACATTAAAAATCTACTTTTAATTCTATCTTTCTTAATTTTTTCTAAAGCTTTTTTACCTATAAAATCAACACTTTTACTTTTGCTTATCGCAAAAGATAATCCTGCTTGATATTGGTTTTCCTCAGGTGAAATGTCATGACCCCAATGTAAAAATCCACTTTCCATCCGCATAATATCCATTGAATGCATCCCACAATTAGAAAGATTAAAGTCTTTACCTTTGTCTACTAATAATTCATATATTTTTTTTGCATCGCCAAATTTTACATACAATTCATAACCCAATTCACCCACATAAGATAATCGTTGAGCCCAGATTTTAATTCCATTAATTGATATATATTTTGCTTCACCAAATTTAAAACTCTGATTATCAAAATTATCTTGGCTTATTGATTTCATTAAATCTCTACTTTTTGGTCCAAACAACCCAAATACACAAAGATCATCAGTTACATCATTTAACTCAATTCCTTTGCTTAAATATTTATTTATATGAAATTTATCTCGTTCTCTTGTTGCAGCTGAGCTTATTATTCTAAAGTGTCCATCATCAATACATACGACTGTTAAATCTGTTTCTATTCCACCGTCCT
>CACJXB010000027.1:0-9604 GCA_902597265.1 uncultured Pelagibacteraceae bacterium
TTTTAATTAACTTTAAACAATCCTAGCCAAGCATTAACGTCTTTGCTTGCTATATAATCTGATTTAAAAAATTCTAATTGCTTCCACTTATTTTCTTCTGTCAAAAAATTTATTTTTTTATCAAAACTATAATCAACATAAATGCCTTCATTAATTGTGAAACATATCAAGCCACCAGGTTTTGTAATTCTAATAAATTCATCTAAGGCTTGTGGTTTCACGTGTCCAAATGTAAAAGTTCCAACACACATCACTGCATCATAAAAATTGTTTTCAGTAGAAATAGGTTTATTCAAATCAACCTTTGTTAATTTTTGATAAAGATTTTCTGGGATGGTATCTAATAACTTTTGTGAAAGATCCGCACCATGAAAATTTTTATAACCAAATTTTTTTAATTCCAATCCTACTAGACCTGTACCACATCCAGCATCAAAAATTATTGAATCTTTATTCAATGCATACTTTTTAAAAGTGTTAACTGTTTCTTTTGGACCTGTGTAATTCCATTCAACCATATCTTGGTTGTATTTATTTTTTTCTCCCCACTCATCATAGTACTTCATAACCTCTTCGGTTGTCTTCAGTTTATAAATCGGGATCTTGTTGCCAACATCTTTAAGAGACATAAATATTTTTTCCATATTAGGTTTTTGTTAAATAATTTTTTTCAAAACAAGTTATTTTATTATTTAAAATTAAATTTTGACTTATTTGATTCATAAATGATAAATATTTTTTTAAAACTATTCGCATGCTGATCAAAATTTCTAACAAAAAAGATTTTTGTATTTTCAAAAACTGAAATAACGATGAAAAACTTTTGTCAACATTAAAAAAAATAGAATCTATAAAATTTTTGGTCATATAAAATATTTTTTCGTTCATTATTTAATTCTTTTTAAATTCTAACAAATTTTTTAAAGACCCATCTGCGTCCCATTTTTTTATAAGTGTACTCATATTGCTTACAGTTCTTGAAACAAATTGATTAAAAACATTTTTATATTCAGGACCAACGCTTATTCCACTTTTATCATAATTTAATAATTTTACTTTTTGTAAATGCAAAACTTTTCTTCTTACAGTTTCTCTTGGTAAGTTTAAAACTTCAGCGATACTTGCAATATTTACTTTTCTTTTGTCTTTAAATAAATCTGGATAATTTTTAAAACTTTCTTCTAGCTCTTTATAATTTTTTGTTCCTACCTTGTTTGTTTTATAAAGATAATCACTCACAACAAGTTGCAAGATCATAAAACTATCGAAGTCAATTTTTAAATCCTTTTTAACTCGATTATAAAAATTTATTAAAAACATCATCCAATGATATAAACCTGTAGAAAAGTTTGGAAACTTTTCAGTATTTTGAACAACTTTTAAATCAATAATGTTTTTATTGTTTAAACTCATAATAATTTTTTATCTAACCCAATATAGTTTTTTTTTACCTAAAATAGTTTTTAATTACCTATTATGGGTAATTATATTGATAATTCGGCCTAATTCAACTTATGAATGATTTCTGTTTAAGACTGTTGTTTAGTTTGGATCTCCTCGAATATCAGTAGTAAACTCTTGATATATTAGGACTGAGAGAACCTGAAAATTTTTTACAACTCTTTCATAATCCCATGATAGATCCACTTTATTACAATTAAGCTCTTTGAAATAATAAACTTTTGCCATTGGAATTGATGCATCAATCTCCGCAGCAATTATATTTAATTGATTTGTTTTTTTTTCAATTGTAAAGTTATATCTACACACATTAGATGTAGTCCAAAACATTATTGTACTTAGTATTATAAAAAAAAATATCATTACTTTAGGAATATTAAGCATATTTAGTTACTATCTATTGTTACAATTGTTAAATCATCTTTTTGAATTCTTCCAGATTTAATTAAATCTTCAATAATTTTATTTAATCTTTGAGAACTAGGTATGTTTTGATATTTCTTAATATAATCTTGAAAACCTTCTTGTCCAAGCATTTCACCTTTAGAGTCTTTCATTTCAGTTATCCCATCTGTAAAGATATACATAGAACTTTCTTTAAATGAAATCAATTTTTCTGTGAATTTAAATTTAGGAGCAATCCCTAAAGGTGGGCCTGCTTCTTCGAAGTTTGAAAATGTCTCACCTTTTGAAAAGATAAGTGGTGGTTCGTGACCTGCATTTGATATTAATAATTCTTTTTTGTTACTATCATAGATGCCTATTACCATTGTCACAAACATTCCTCTTGAAGCAGTTTCACATATTTCATCATTGAGAATTTTTAAAAGTTCTGCGGCTGAAAAAACTGTTTTACTTAAACATCGGTACAAACTAGAAGCCTTTGACATTAACAATGAAGACTTTATTCCTTTTCCAGATACGTCAGCGACACCAAATCCAAATCGTCCTTCACCTAAGTCAGAAAAATTATAAAAATCTCCTGAAACAACTTTTGCTGGTATATTAATCCCTGCGATGGGGAAAGGGTCTTTTTTATTTTGAGACAATAAAGTTTTTTGAATGTCGCCCACAATCTCAATTTCTTTTTGCATTCTATTTTTATCGATTAATTCTTTTGCTGTTTTCGCATTTTTAATTGCAAGTGCTGCTGGACCTGACAAAGTTTCTAAAAGTTTTCTATCATTTTCCTCAAAAAGTTTTGTGTTTGTTTTTTTGTTAAGACAATGAATAACACCAATGCACTCACCAGAAACTATTAAGGGAGAGCAGAGCACAGAGTAAGTTGTAAAATTTGTTTTGTTATCTAAATCAAAATAAAATTCTGCTATTTCTCTCACATCTTTTCTGACATCGCCTACTCTTATACATTTTTTGCTTGCTGCAGCTTTTCCCATTACTCCTTGTGTAATTGGTATTTCAAAATCCTCTAGGTAAGCTTGATACTTTGATGCAATGCATTGAAAAACTTGTTTTTTGTCTTCAATTAAAAAGACATTGGCTGCTTGTGCATTTATTCTTTTTATTATTAACTCTAATGCATTTTGTAAAGTTTCCTTAAGATCTAACGAACCAGCAAGATCGTTATTCATTTGAGTAATTAATGCTAGATCTTTACTTGAATGATCATCTTGTTTATTTATTTCAGGTTTTTTTGATCCAAAGAACATATTATTTTATTGGCAATCTATCTCTTTTTTGATATTTTTTCAAAATATGGAAATTTTAATTTATTCACCAAATTTTTATTTACATATTCAAGATGCTATTGTTATTGTTCAGTATTGTATCGATGGTATCCTTGAAATTGCTTCAAGATTTAGAATTTAATCAGTGCTAATAATCTACATTACTGTATTTGTACTCGGTAGCTTATGGGGTAGTTTTAGCAATGTATGTATCTATAGGCTCCCTGAGGGAGGGAATATAGTCTCTTCTCGGTCGGCGTGTAGAAATTGCCAAAAAAAGATCAGTTGGTTTGATAATATCCCATTTATTTCATTTATAATTTTAAGAGGTAAGTGCAGAAATTGTGATTGTAAAATATCTTTTCAATACTTTTTCGTAGAATTACTAGTTGGATTAGGATTTCTTGTCTCTTTTTATTTTTTTGGATTTACCATTACAACACTATTACTCTTTATATTAACTATTTTTTTTGTAATTATTTTCTTTATTGATCTAAAACATTTCATAATTCCAAATGAACTGACCTTTCCATTAATGGGTATAGGTTTTTTAAAATCATTTGATCCAAACTTAAATCAATATCTATTCCCTAATTACATAAATTCTCTAGTTGGTGGAGTGATTGGGTATGGTGTCATATGGATAATAATTTTTGGATATAAAAAATTAAAAAATAAAGAGGGTATGGGTTTTGGTGATGCAAAACTTTTATCTGCAATAGGCTTTTGGTTTGGGTGGGTATCTATTCCTTTTATTTTATTTTTTTCATCTTTTGTAGCATTAGCATTTGCCATACCTGATTTGTTAAGAAAATCTAAAACAATGTCCTCTAAAATACCATACGGACCCTATCTTGTTTTAGGATGTGTGTTATATATTTTTCTTCTTGAACAAATTATAAAATTTATAAATTTATGAAGAAATTCTTCGGAGTGACGGTAACTCTAATCATCACATTATATCTCTTAATTGAGTTTATTGGAGATAGATTAATTAAAAATGTATTACAAAATAATATTTCGAGTGCGTTAAATCGAGAAGTATCAATTGAAAATTTAAATGTCGATTATTTAAGTGGAGAAGCTAACGCAAAAGGAATTAGCTTATTAAACAAAAATTTTGAGGGATTTTTTGTTAAAATAGAAAATGTTAAAGTAGAATTAGATACATTTTCAATATTTTCCAATGACGTAATTATAAACAATGTCTTATTAGATGACATCAAAGTAAAATATTATTTTAGATTCGCTGATCAAATAATTGATGATAATGTAAGATCTTTAAAAAAAGACCTTGAAAATAAAACTTCATATTCAGATTCTAATAAATATTTTAATATAAAAAATTTAGATGCTAAAAATATTTCTTTGTCAGCACTTTCTCCAGATTTAGATATTGAAAAAACTTTAACATTAAAGGATATGAATTTCAAAAATGTTGGTAATACAAGCGACAGTAAAAATTATAAAGATATATTAAAAGGTGTATTTAATAATACAATTGAACTTGTAAAAGAAAAAATATTTAATGAAAATTTTTTGGATAAACTTGAAAACTTTGATCCAAAACAGATTGAAAATAAAGTAAAAGATAAATTAAAAAATAAACTAAAAAAACTTATAAAATAAATGAATACCTTTTTGTTTATTAATATTATCATTTCTGCTTTTAATATATTTATATTATCTTATGCTTATTCTCTAAATTTTTTTCCAAATAAATGGCGAAAAAAAGTTAACCAAGACACATTAGTTGGTTTAGCAATTATATTTATTACTATGCTGACAATGTTTGTATGGATAATCTATTTCTATATTAAATTATTTTAGAAACTACTGTCTCTCCAGCCACCTTTATTAGTAATGACATCTCCTGGGATTGATAAAATTGAAAACAGAGTATCTTCATCATCAGCTGGTCCTGCTACGTTAGCATATAGCTTATCACTAAAGACAACTAACTCTGATAATACACCCTCTCTTACGTAAGCACATGCATTTGTGCTAGGATTGTTTACATCACCTGGAGTTACAAGTTTTAATTGGTCTGAACTATTAGTTCCACATTCATCATCAGCAGCACAAATGAATGCATGTCCCTGATTACATTTGGCTGATCCTGGTGGTGGCTGATAAACTGGAAAATATACTTTACCTTTAAATAAAGTTGGCGTTGCAGAAGCTTTTCTGTGAGTTCTTACATTTAAGAAATTTCCAGCAGAGTCTTTTTCTAAATGTATTACCCATGCCAATGAATTATCGGGCAATGGACAATTTGAACCTGTTTTATCTCCAGAAACATTTATACAATTTGTAGCATTAGCAACATTATTAGTTGTATCGTTTGCTCCTTCGTGCGCAAGTTTTATAAATTTTGGATCTATCTCAATTTCTGCTGAAGTATTGGTGCTTGTAATAGTAGTGGTACTATTAGATGCATTTACTGCTTTGGGTATTGTTACACCATTTAAATGTTTAAAGTATGGATAATGCGGATCTTGCACACCGTATAAAATATTATCTATTGAATTATTTCTGTTACCAAGATCTGTAAAGTTTCCTGTTGAACCAAATAACCAGAAGCCACCATCACTTACACCTATACCTGCATCCATTGAAAAGAATGAGAATCTTCCATTAGCCTCTGTAGCATCTAGTCTAAATAAAGTTGTTTGGTCATAAAGTTCTGTTACTCCATCAGTAAATGAGTCAGAATTAGCAGCATAACCTTTTGTGCTGTTGGTTAAATTAATTTTTGTAATTTTACCTTCAAGGTCATTAACATAAACTAATGCACCTCTCCATTCAATGTTTGGCGCTGTATCAGGTGTAATAACCACCGGAGAAGCTGGAACTGCATTTTGAATGTCACTTCCATTAGGTGTCGCTATTACTTCGTCACCAAAATTTAATCCGAAAGGAGATGTGTCTACTATGGTAATTGGACCACCATTTATTTCTGATCCATGTATACGTCCTGGTAAACCGTCAACATGACCCTCAAGGTCAACTAAGAAAAGAGCAGAACCACCACACTTATCACCTTTGCTCATACCTGCGCCTAATATTGATACATATCTGTCAGAATCTAAATCTCCATCTGAAGAAGATGGCATTCTCACTATCTTTGGTGTTGACCAAGTCTCACCTAACTTACTGTAATCGTATTGTGGATCAATACCTGATGCACCTAAACATGCCGTTACAGTAACATTATCTGTAAGAGCACTATTTGAATCTGACGGATTACCATTAAATGTTAAATTACCATTAGTTGCTGCAAAAGTTATTTGTAATAAACCACCACCTGCACCATCATCTACTATTTTTGCAGAATCTATCAATAATGGAACTGACTGACCATTTTCATTTCTAAATGCGCCTATTAACCCATCTGGAATATCTTCATCTATATCATAATCAAGTCCAATGGTTGGAAAATGAAAAACTCTTCCTTGGTAGCATGAATTTGTTCCATTAGTTTTAAAGTCAGAAGTTGTTTGACATGCAGCAATTGCATCCTGATTTGGAGTAAGATCATCAGTACGCCTGTCATCTTCATCTCTAGCATCATTAGTATTGTCTATGGCCTGTTGTCCTTCACTTGAATCTAATAAAGATGAGGAGCTTCGATTGTATTCATATTCTGATATTTGACCATTAACATCAGATACTAAAACTCTTGATTTTATTCTATCATTATATAGCGAGAACATATGAATTGGACCTTCCGGATCTGTAACGTCAAGCACAGAAAAGCCTGGACCGCCCCGTCCATATGGAATAAATAAAATAGTTCGCCAACTTTTTTCAGCATCTAACTGTGCCACACCCCCATTCATTGTATAACCCTGTATAAAAAGATCATGTACAACTGGCGAACCATCAACTCCAAAAATTGGATTTGTTCCACCAGTATTATCTGAGCCTACTGCTCCGTCATAGTCTCTATTGACAATCTGAGGTAATAACGCAGCAACAAATGGTGGGACAAAACCCCAAATCTCCTTCCCTGTCAGTGCATCAATTGCGTGTAACATTCCACTATTTGAACCAGCGTAAAGTACATTTTTTCTGTTTGACTCTCGTGTCATAAATCCTTGATATCCATTCTTAACTCTATGATAGGCCTCTTCATTCGTATCTGAAAAAACAATATTCATATCTGGAGCACCGATTTCTATTAATTGGGAATGATAGATGTCTCCCATCACATGGTTTCTGGTTTCCTCAACATCACAATCACCATCATAATCAAAATAGTCATTTCCCTTCATAAATAAGAGTAAGCCATTCACCTCGTCACCTAAAAAACTATTATTACCAATATCATCACAATCAGATGAGGCATTGTGATAATCTTGAATTGAATAACCTAAAGTCTCAAATAAACCTCTTATAGCTGTAGAGTTATCTGTATTAAAGTTATCTGGTATACCGTCACCATATGGAACACCTGGAATTGCTGACCAAATATATCTAGTATCTGCGGTAGATCCTCTTGTAGATTGTCCTTTTATTTGAGCTGCTGCGCTCCAATTGCCAGGATCAGTAATTAAGTGAGTAACTTCTCCCTTAGCATCTATGCCTTTTCTTAAAATTGTTCCTTGCCATTCACCAAATTGTTCATATGAAAACTGAGCTTGATACAATGAACCACCTTCTTCAATCGTTGCTGTAATAGATGGAGCAGTAAATGCAAGTCTATCTGCAATAATTTGTCTTATCTTAGCAGTTAAAGCTGTTTTTAAATCTTCTGGTGTAAGTGCAACGATAGCTCTTTCACACTCATCATGATCAATACATTCTTGAGCAGTTGCTGAAGTTAAAGTGCTTGAACCTATTCTTGCAAGCTCATGAAATCTTTGCAAGTTATCACCAGTTATTCCACCACCATAGGCTACATAAAGAGACTTCACTCCCTTTTCTCTTAGTCTCTGCATCCTGGCTGCTGTTTGTCCACCAGCACCTAAAACACCTGTATTTGTCATCGCTCCATCACCAATAACAATTATATAATTTAACTGACAGTCAGAGTCTGGATCAAGAATTTGCTCACCCGCATTGGTGTCATTAAAATATTCTTCTGCCATTTGTGAAAATGCGTGAGAGTCTGTTCCCCATGCCATTCCAAGTGGGTTAAAAACATCCATTATTTTTCCGGCACCAGAGGAACTTACAGCAACATTAATACAAGCATCTACATGGCATAAGGTGCTTGTTCCATTTGGGTGTGCATTAGATGCTAATTGTGAACCAGTGTCTGTTTGAAGATTAGTTGTAGTTGTTGTTATTGTTCCATCAGCATTTTCAGTTTCTGTGGTTTGTGTTTGTCCAATATTTGCTGAGGTAAATCCTCCCCAACCTCCGTAGTAATTACAATCTGCGTTTCTATGACAATACTGACCACCTCTTGGACCTCGTCTACCTTGGTTTTCTCCTGCATTCCAATGTCCAAAACCAAAGTGTGCACCTGTTGTAAGAGTAGTATCATTTAGAATTGCATTCAATGCCTCTTTAACTCCATCCCATCTTCTTACTCTTGGACCACCCATCTGTTGAAGCCACGCTGTATCTCTACCTGCAACAGTGAAAAGATCTTCATCAAACTCATCTACAAAACCTCTATTAGTTGCTACTAAAACTCTAGTGCTTGTAACATGAAATCCCCAAGGCGTATTAAAATTTACATCTCCTGCTGCTAAGGTATTTGGGTCACCTGAATTTCTTGCATTGCTTGCTGCACCAAGTCCAATACTAGTAACTACTGTGCAATCCGTATCCGTTAACTGTAATTTTTGAAGCGCATGACTTAAATGAGATGTGATGTACACTATATTACTGTTGTCAGGTGAAACTTCTACCGCTGTAGCACTCATCATTTGAGAAGTCAGTTCTGGATTATTCACACTTGTGCATCTTCTAGTTTCAGCACCAATTTGATAAGTAGAACCCATTGGTGTCAGAGTATGTCCTACTAAGTCACCAGTTCTCCAGTCTGCAATGTAAACAATTGTTCCTTCATTATTCACACTCATTCTGTTACTAAACCGTGCAATATGATTTCTATCAAGTGTTTGGGTATTACATTGCATAGTTGACAAATCACATGATTTAAAAAATGAGCTTCTGGCTCTAAAGCCTCTTCCAATTACAAACATATAAGGTGTGCCATTAATAATTTTAATATCAAAATCATGGATAACTGATCCACCCGGCGTTCCTAAAGCAAATCGACAAGTAGTACCATTTTCCGAAAAGCCGAAAATAAAGTTATTAAATCTTCTTTCTCTACTATTAGCAAAAATAATATTTTCATTGTTAATAACTGTTGATGACAAACCCTCTACAAACTTTACAGTCGAAGCGGCTCTAAAGTTTCTTCCTCTAATAGCTCTATTTCTGTCAGTTTCTTGTGAGCAACCCGTATTTGGTATACGTCTGATTGGTCTAAA
>CACJXB010000028.1:0-9423 GCA_902597265.1 uncultured Pelagibacteraceae bacterium
AAGAATGTGATAGCCTTTTGAATTTTATCTTCTGTTTCAGCATCTAATGATGATGTTGCCTCATCTAATAAAATAATAGGGCTTTTTTTCAAAATTGCCCTAGCAATTGATAATCTTTGTTTCTCGCCACCTGAAAGCCTAACACCATTTTCTCCAATAATGGTGTCATATTTTTTAGGCAATTTACTTATGAATTCATCAGCAAATGAATATTCAGCAGCCTCTTCAATTTCTTTTTGTGTTGCATCTAAATTAGCATAGGAAATATTATTTTTTATTGTGTCATCAAATAATGTAGTGTCTTGGCTAACTAATGAAATATTTTTCCTTAGCGAAAAAAGTGAACAATTGTTAATAGATTGATCGTCAATTTTGATATCACCTTCATCGACATTATAAAATCTGGGAATTAAGTTTAATATAGTTGATTTTCCAGCTCCACTATGACCTACTAATGCTGTCATTTTTTTTCCAGGTAAATCTAGGTTAATAGAATTTAAAATTGAACTTTCTTGATTTGAATAACGAAATTTAACATTATCAAAATTTATTTTGCCATTATTAACATTTAAATTTACCGCATTTTTTCTGTCTTTAACTTCTGGTACTTCATCAATAATAGGCAGAACTCTTTTAGCTCCAGTTAACCCTTGTTGAATTGCAAGATTTAGTGTTGCTAGTGATCTCACTGGTTGATAGGCCAACATCATTGCAGCAAGAAAAGAAAAAAAGTTACTTATTTCGAGTTCTTCATTTGCTATTAATTTTGCGGATATCAAGATTAGGCATGCTATCATTATTCCTGTCAAGAATTCCATTATTGGAGATGCTCTGACTAATACTTCATTAATTTTCTTTGAAATTACTTTTAATTTACTTATGAATTTATTTGCTCTATCTTTTTCATACTCTTCTTTTTGAAAAATTTTTGTTAATCTGTGATTCTTAAAAATTTCTATTAAATATGAATTCAAAATACCTGCTTCATTCATTTGTTGAGTGGTCACTTTTCCCATTCTTTTTCCAAGCACTCTTGCGGCTATACTAGCTAAGGGTATCATTATTATAGCAACAATCGAAAGTTTCCAATTTTGATAGAACATCACTGCCAATAATCCAATTAATGTAAGAGAGTCTTTAAACAAATTTAGTATTGCTGTACTTATAAGATTAGTAATCATTCCAACATCATTTGTTAAGTTTGTTAGAAACTTTCCCGAATGTTTATTATCAACTAATTTAGTATCTGCTATAATTAGTGAATTGAACATGTCAACTTGAACATCCTTCTGAACCTCTACTGATACACCAATCATAATTATTTTAGCTAAATAAAGAGATACACCTTTGATCGCAAAAGCAATAACAATTAAAGCTGGTATAATATAAATAAGAGATTTATCTTGATTAATAAATAATTTTTCAATAGCTGGATCCAACAGGTAAGCGACTGCAGATGTGCTTCCAGCTAAAAGGATAGTAAAAAATACTGAAAGTAGAATCTTGTTAACATATTTTTTTGTATAATTTCTATATAATCTTTTTAATATTTCAATATCTGTCATTTAAAATTTTCCTATAATTAAGTTAACAAAAACAATTAATCCAAGTAAATTATTAGATTTAAAGATTTGCAAACAACTTGCTTGAGAGTCAATCTTTAATTTTTTTAATTGAAAGTAAAATAATTGAATAAAGATTATTATTAATATGACAAAATAGAGAATATTATATTCCATAAGATATCCAATGTTTATTAATGAAAAAAATAATATTAGATAACATATATTTAAAAATAAATTTGGTTTTGATTTAAATTTAATTGATGTCGATTTTAATCCTATAATTTCATCATCTTTAATATCTTGAAACCCATATATTGTGTCGTAGCCAAGTGTCCAAAATATGGCTCCAACATAAAAAATTACTGGTATAAGATTTATCTCATTGTTTATTGAAGTCCATCCAAGTATCAAACCATAGTTAAAAGTAACCCCTAAAAAAAGTTGTGGCCAATAAGTTAACCTTTTCATTAAAGGATATGTGAATGCAAATGGCATTGAGGCTAAAGCTAAAAAAATCGTAAATTTATTAAAATTTAATAAAACTGTTAAAGCCAACAAACATAATATTAATGAGTAAATAATTCCAAGTTTTACTGAAATTTTTCCAGATGCAATTGGTCTATTTTTGGTTCTTTGTACTTCTTTATCAAAGTCTTTATCTATTATGTCATTTACAATACAACCAGCTGATCTCATTAAAACAGATCCCAAAAAAAATAATATTAGATAAAAAATATAATCCTCAATGTTTTTTGAAAAATCAAAAGCGATTGTCAGGCCCCATGCACATGGCCAGAAAAGCAACATATAACCAATCGGTCTTTTTAAACGCGTAACTTCAATGAATAAATTTAGTTGGTTCATAAAAAATTTACTTGTAAATAACAAAGGCAACCTTGATAATCAAACTGATTCGCATGAATATTGACTATACAGTAACAGCATTAATGTTTCCTGCTATTCCTTTGATAATGGGAGTTTATAGTAACAGATTCCATTCTTTAAGTGCTTTAATAAGAGAGCTTCATGATGAGCATGTTTATGAAAAACATGTTCCACCTGAATGGAAAAAACAATTTATTAATTTAAGCGGTAGAATTACTTTGCTTAGGTGGTCAATTATGTTTGGAGCATTTGGTTTTTTATTTAATATGCTCACAGTTTTAGCTCTTTACTTGAATGAGGTTTTTATAGCTAGATTAATTTTTGGATCTTGTTGTTTATCAATGATGATTTCAATAATTTTTTTTATAAGAGAAATTCATGTTTCAACAAATGCCCTAAGATTACATATGTCAGATATGGATGTAAAAGTTGATTAAGGAATTATTACCGCAGGGCCAGTTAGTACTCTCGCTTCTAAATCCTTGTGTGCTTGAGCTGCGTCTTTAAGAGAATATTTTTTTGATATATCAACTTTAAACTTACCAGATAAAATAGCATCAAAAACTTTTTTTGCTGACTCAACTAATTCTTCCCTTGTGACAGTGTAATGCGCAATAGATGGTCGTGTAAAAAATAATCCTTTGGCATTTATATCTTTTTTAACATCAATAGTATCGACATATCCTGAAGCATTTCCGAATGCTACCATCATTCCTCTAATCTTTAATGTCTCAATTGATCCTTTGAATGTTTTGATACCAACACCATCATAGACTACGTCAATACTATTTTTACCCACAATTTTTTCAACTTCTTCTACAAAATTTTTATCAGTATAATTAATTACATGATGACAACCATTTTTTTTCGCTATTTCTTCTTTGGTTTTTGAACCTACAGTGCCAATCACTTGCGCACCTAATGCATTCGCCCATGAGCATATAATTTGACCAAGCCCACCTGCAGCAGCATGATACAAAACTTTGTCACCTTTTTTTAATGGATATGCCCTATGTAATAAATATTCTGCAGTTATTCCTTTTAAAGTAATACAAGACGCTACTTCATCAGAAACACCATCAGGTACGGATACTAATTTTTCTTCAGGCATTATTTGTTTTTCTGAATATGCTCCAATTGGCATTGATGCATGTGTAACTCTATCACCAACTTTAAATAAATTAACCTCAGACCCAACTTCTTCGATAACACCACAGGCTTCAAGACCAATACCACTAGGTAGTGTAATAGGGTAAAGACCTGTTCGATGATAAACGTCTATAAAATTTAGACCGATTGATACATTTTTAATTAAAACTTCTTTTGGTCCAGGTTTTTTAATTTCTACATTCTTATAAACAAGAACCTCAGGTCCACCAAATTTTTCAATTTGTATTGATTTCATATTTATTTTACAAACGTACCATTATGATAATCTTGAACAGCTTGCAAGATCTCAGCTTTGGTATTCATTACAAATGGCCCACCTCTAGCTATTTCTTCATTGATAGGTTTTCCTGAAATAACCAGAAATTTTGCATTAGTTAGTGCTGCAACTTTTAAAGCTTCACCTTTTGATAATAAGATTAGAGTACTATCTTTAACTTTTTTGTGGTTCTTTTCACCAATTTTTATTTCACCATTTATTAAATATATAAAAGTATTGTGAGTATAAGGTAAGTTGTAAATAAATTCCTTTCCTTTTCTTAATTCAACATCAAAATAAGTCGGTTCTACATTATGTCCCTTTACAGGACCTTCTGCTTTTTCAAATTTACCTGCTATTACTTTAACTTGCTTGTCATTATCTCTATGAACACTCATTTTATTAGCATCAATATAAATATATTCTGGTTTACTCATTTTTAATTTAGCAGGCATATTGATCCACAATTGAAAACCATGGAGTTTCCCTTCTTTCATTGCTGGCATTTCAGAATGTATAATGCCACTTCCAGTTTTCATCCATTGAACATCTCCTGCTGTCATTCTACCTTCACCACCTGCACTATCTTTATGTTCAAAATCTCCAGCCAGCATATATGTTACAGTTTCAATACCTCTATGAGGGTGGGGTGGAAAACCAGCAATATAATCTTCACTATTTTCTGATCCAAATTCATCTAACATTAAAAAAGGATCAAAATAATTTGGCTCTACACCAATACTTCTTTTCAATTTTACTCCTGCACCATCTGATGCTGGAATTGGATCAATAATTTGTTTTACTTCGATATTTTTCATCCGTATCAATTAACAAGTTTAATATCTAATTCAAGATTATTTTTATGCATGTGGTAAATAATCAATTCAAATTTTATCTAATAACTCTGATAAATCTTTGATTTCATGATTTGGTTTGTAGTCCAAATTATCAAAAATATTATTATTTCGATTTACCCAAATAGATTGATAACCATAATTTCCACCACCGGAAACATCCCAAGTGTTAGCACTTAAAAAGGCGATTTCATTTTTTTCGATTTGATATTTTTTAATTGGTATATCGTAAACTTTTGAACTTGGTTTATAAATACCGACTTGTTCAATTGAAAATAAATCATCAAACAGATTATCTAAATTATTACTTTTAACTAATTCATTTAATAATGAAGGAGTTCCATTTGAAAGTATAGCTAATTTAAATTTTTTTTCTTTTAAAGTTTTTAAAGTTTCTGGAACTTCTTGAAATGGGGAGAGGACTTTATATAAATTTAATAACTCACCTTTCATTTTAGGATCTATATTAAAAGTCATCATAGATTTATTTAAGCTGTCCTCAGTTATTTGCCAAAAATCTTTGTGTCTATTCATTAAACTTCTTAGCCAGGTATATTCTAGCTGAGTTGTTCTCCAAAAATTTGCAAAAGGCTCCCACTTGTCTCCAATTTTATCTTTACATTTTTCAGCAGCAGAATTGACATCAAACAATGTGCCATAAGCATCAAAAATTATTGCTTTAATATTTTTCATAAACTAACTTAACACAAATGAGTAATATTAGATTATTTTTTTCAAAATCATTATCAGCTAACCTGACTGATAAATTAGATAAATTTCAATCACATTATTTAACAAAAGTAATGAGAGTTAAGGAAAATGAAGTTTTTTCTTTATTCAATAAGGAAGGAGAATGGGAAGCAAAAATTTTAGGAATATCAAAAAGTATCGTTGAATTTAAAATCACAAAACAATTAAGACAAAAAGAAAATATCAAAGAACTATGGTTAGCATTTTCTCCAATCAAATCAAACTATCAGAATTTTATGATACAAAAAGCAACAGAGCTAGGAGTAACTAAGTTTTTACCAATTATTTTTGATAGAACAATTGTAAGAAAGATTAATAAAGAACGTTTAGAAAAAATAGTTATTGAGGCAAGTGAACAATCAAATCGTATGAATGTACCTTCTATTGAAAACCCTCAAACCTTAGATGGTTTTTTAAAAAAAAACTCAATGGATTTAATATTCACAGATATAAACTCAAATAATATTAAAGTTGATAAATTAAAACTTACAGATAAACCAGTTTGTATAATTATTGGCCCAGAAGGGGATTTTTCAGAACATGAAAGAGATAAGATTCTCTCTTTTAAAGGCGTTCAATCAGTTAAAATTAATGAGAATATTTTAAGATCAGAAACAGCCGTCATATCTGCGATTTCAATCGTAAATTATGTGATTAATTGATAAATTGTCGCGAAAACTAAAGTGTAATTTTTATAAAAGAGCTTTATATAGCTATTAAAAAATGAAAAAAATTTTTTACATAATTCTAGGACTTTTCATACCGCAAAGAGCTTTTGCTAATCAACCAGTTGAATGGCAATTAGGTTTTCAAAAAGCAGCATCAGAGTCTATGAGAGATATAGTGGCGTTTCACGATAATCTTTTACTACCAATTATAATTGCAATAAGCGTATTTGTTTTATTTTTAATGCTCTACGCATGTGTCAGATTTAGAGCTTCAGCAAATCCAAACCCATCTAAAAGAACGCATAATGTGACTGTGGAAGTTTTATGGACATTAATTCCATGTTTAATTTTAATTGTGATGGCAGTGCCATCATTTAAAATTTTATATAAACAAGATTCAATCCCAAAAGCAGATTTAACAATTAAAGCAATAGGATATCAATGGTACTGGGGATACGAATATCCAGATGAAAATATAATTTTTGACTCATACATGATTGAAGAAAAAGATTTGAAAGCAGATCAACCTAGATTATTAGCAGTGGATAACGAAGTTGTTGTCCCTGTTAACAAGGTTGTAAAAGTTTTGATAACTGCAAATGACGTGCTACATGCCTGGGCTTTACCATCTTTTGGAGTAAAAAGAGATGCAGTTCCAGGAAGAATTAATGAAACTTGGTTTAAAGCAGAAAAAGTTGGTACTTATTATGGTCAATGTTCAGAACTTTGTGGTATAAAACATGCCTTTATGCCAATTGCAGTTCGAGTGGTGAGTTATGAGGAATATGAAGAGTGGTTATCTGAGGCAAAAGAAAAATTTGCAAAAGAAGAAATTGAAAATGATAAACTTAAACTAGCGAGTAAATAAAAATGTATACACAAACAGCAACCCATAACGATCATCATACACCAACTGGTTGGAAACGTTGGGCATACTCTACAAATCATAAAGATATTGGAACAATGTATTTAATTTTTGCAATTGTTGCAGGAGTTATTGGCACAGCATTCTCAGTTATAATGAGAATGGAATTAATGCACCCAGGTGATGGTATCTTAGGTGGAAACTATCACTTATATAACGTTTTAGTAACTGGTCATGGTTTGATTATGATTTTTTTCATGGTTATGCCAGCTATGATAGGTGGCTTTGGTAACTGGTTTGTACCAATAATGATTGGTGCACCAGATATGGCATTTCCAAGAATGAATAATATTTCTTTTTGGTTACTACCAGTGTCATTAACTTTATTGATTTTATCAATTTTTGTTGATGGCCCTCCAGGACAGACAGGAGTTGGTGGTGGATGGACTATTTATCCGCCTTTATCATCTAAAGCAGGTCAACCAGGACCAGCAATGGATTTGGCAATTTTAAGTTTACACTTAGCTGGTGCTTCATCAATTTTAGGAGCAGTGAATTTTATTACTACAATTTTAAATATGAGAACTCCAGGCATGACGTTACATAAGATGCCTTTATTTGCCTGGTCAATCTTGGTGACAGCATTCTTGTTGTTGTTATCTTTACCTGTTTTAGCTGGAGCAATTACAATGTTATTAACTGATAGAAATTTTGGAACTGCATTTTTTGAGGCGCAAACTGGAGGAGATCCGGTATTATTTCAACATTTATTTTGGTTCTTTGGTCATCCTGAAGTTTATATTTTAATTTTACCAGGTTTTGGAATGATCAGTCATATTGTTTCAACATTCTCTAGAAAACCAGTTTTTGGTTATTTAGGAATGGCTTATGCAATGGTTGCAATTGGAATAGTAGGTTTTGTTGTGTGGGCTCACCACATGTACACAGTTGGATTAAGCACTGATACAAAAGCTTACTTTTTGGCGGCAACGATGATTATTGCCGTTCCAACAGGAATTAAAATTTTTTCATGGATAGCAACTATGTGGGGTGGTTCAATTTCATTTAAAACACCAATGATGTGGGCGCTAGGTTTTATATTTATGTTTACTGTTGGTGGTGTAACAGGAGTTGTTTTAGCGAATGCAGGAGTGGATACTGCTATGCATGATACTTATTATGTTGTTGCTCATTTTCATTACGTTTTATCACTTGGAGCAGTTTTTGCAATTTTTGCTGGCTTTTATTATTGGTTTTCAAAAATGTCAGGATATGAATATTCTGAATGGATGGGTCAATTACATTTTTGGTTAACATTTATTGGTGTAAACTTAATTTTCTTCCCACAACATTTTTTAGGTTTAGCTGGGATGCCAAGAAGATATGCAGATTATCCCGATGCATTTGCAGGATGGAATTATATTTCATCAATAGGATCATATGTTGCTGTTGCAGGATTAGTTGTGTTTTTTGCAAATCTTATTTATGCTTTTGCAAAAAAAAGAGCAGCTGCACAAAACCCTTGGGGAGAAGGGGCTACAACTCTTGAATGGACAGTGCCATCTCCTCCAAATTTCCATACGTTTGAGGAATTGCCAAAGTTCGTTGATGATCAAGAAACAGAAAAATCACACAGCTAAAATATAAGCTAAAGAAATTGATGGATAATTCAAAGTTAAAAAAAAGAAGCTTATCTCAGGAAGATTTATTTAATTTTTCTGAGTTATTTAAATTGATGAAACCAAGGGTTATGTCTTTGGTAATTTTTACATGTGCAGTTGGTTTGTTGACTGCTCCAAATCTTGTTTCATCAAAAGACGCAATTATTGGAATTTTGTTGGTTTCGTTAGGGGCTGGAGCCGCTGGAGCTTTGAATATGTGGTATGAATCTGATCTTGATGCTTTGATGACAAGAACTTGTTTAAGACCTATACCAACAGGTAAAGTTAACAGAAATCAGGCGTTTATATTTGGAGTTACCCTATCAATAGTGTCAGTGGTAGCATTAGATTATTTTACAAATAGAATTTCAGCTGCAATATTACTTTTAACAATTTTGTTTTATGTTTTTGTTTATACAATTTGGCTGAAAAGACGAACACCACAAAATATTGTTATTGGTGGTGCCGCAGGCGCTTTTCCTCCTGTGATAGGATGGACAATTGCAACTGGTTCGCTCTCAATTGAACCATTAGCCTTTTTTTTAATTATTTTTTTTTGGACACCTTCACACTTTTGGGCATTGAGTTTGTATAAATCTGATGATTATAAAAAAGCAAATATACCAATGCTTCCTTTAACAAATGGAATTGAGAGCACTAAAATAAATATATTTGTTTATTCTTTACTAATGTTGCCAGTTATAATTTTTCCATATTTGATAAATTTTGTTGGTTTAACTTTTTTAATT
>CACJXB010000029.1:0-9163 GCA_902597265.1 uncultured Pelagibacteraceae bacterium
GCATCCTTTGTGCTAAATGCCAAATCACAACTTGCTACTAGCTGACAGCCAGCTGCATATGCTGCTCCATGAACTTTTGCAATAACTGGTTTTTTTCCCTCAACAATTTGTATCATCAATTTAGAACATAAATTAAACAATTTTTGATATCTGTTCTTTGCCTTCAAATTTTTTACTTCTCTCAAATTGTGTCCAGCACTAAAACCTTTGCCAGCTCCTTCCAGAATAATCACTTTTGTTTTTTTTGCTTTATCAAGCTTTTGAAAAACTTTAATCAAATCATTTAAATTTTTATAAGATAAAGAATTATAAGTTTTGGGTTCATCTATTGTGACAATTGAAATCCCACTTTGTAAATTTTTAACTTTAATATTCATCGAAAGTTTTATTTAAGCTTACCTTCTTCTCTCATCTTGGCTCTGATTTTAGTGGCTGAGATTTTCTGTATTTCCTCAGACAATACTATTTCCTCAATTTTGTAACCTACTCCTCTTCCATAACAAATATTTGTGATATTTGGAACTAACATGATTTTAAATCTTCCTTCAAATTCAGGATTTAATCTTTCTTCTATATTTTTTTTCACTGTTTCAAAATCAAAAGGATTGTCATCTACTCCTTGAACATCTCTTATTTGTATACATACTTGGCCTGTTTTTTTTATTATCTCTTTAAATAAAGTATAATGACCGTCATGAAATGGTTGCCATCTTCCTAACATTTGTGCAGTTGGTTTTTTATTATCCCACTTATAAGCCATTATTTTATCTCCTTGTATATTTTGGGCGCCCAATTTTTAGCATCTTGTGTTGTAACATGAAAGTCATACTTATCAGGTTTGACAAACATCTTATTTGTATCATCAAATCTCCCTTCTTTTATTGTGTCCATCCAAACTATATAATCTGCGGGAAATAAACTTCTCGCCTCTGGTGTTGGGCAAATAAAATCTGCAACAACATAACTTCCATCCTCTCTCATATTTAGAGCGAAATCTGCCATCCTTTTTGCTTGCCTTTTTCTTCCCTCTTCAGAGAAATCCCAATCATTCGCTTCTTTTCTTACTTCATCAGCATTTAATCTTTTTGCTTTCAGCATTGGACCTAATTCATTTGCAAGAGTAGTTTTACCTGATCCAGGTAGTCCCATTATTAAAATTATTTTCATAGTAAACTATTTGCTATCCATTTATGGAATTGATGAGTTGGTTGATCCATGACTGGTGAAAAATTTCCACCATTATAAACAGGTGAATTTCTACCCTCTTGCATTCCCTCTATTGCACTAACATCTTCTAACATAACATCTTTCCAAAATCTTACATTTTCTTTTCTCAATTCTTTTAATTCTTCACCATTAGCACTTTCATTACCAACATAATATATTTGCATGTGCTCTTTAGTTTTATTAATCGTAATTGGTTCTAACCAAAAAATATAAAAATGATCTATGTGCAAACCTATCATCACATTAGGAAATAAAGCTATATATTCTGAATTTTTGACCATATTTTTATCCCAGTTAGGAAAATTTTTAAATTTTTTGTTACCTTTAATTAATTGTTCATATTTTTTACTTCCTTGGCCAGCAAATCTATTAGGTAGACTTTGTATATGATAATGATCATCTATATTTGAAACTTTGTTAAGCTCTGGATGTATTGTGGGTAAATGATAACTTTCACAATAATTTTCTACAGCAAATTTCCAATTACATTTTACATCTAAATTGAAGTAACCATAATCATTTGAGTGAACGATTGAGTTTTGATCATCGCTGGTGATAAATTTTGCCCATCTTTGCTTAAGTGGTTTTATGTAATCATCAAAATTAATTTCATTCGAGTTGATATTCACAAATATAATATCCATCCAAATTCTAGTTCTCACTTCTTTTAAATTACTTTTTGTTTTATCAAATTTTTCAGATTGATGTTTATTCAGTCCTCCAATATGAGGAGTTACAAGAAGATTACCTTTAAAATCATAAGACCAGGAATGATATGGACATCTGATTACATTTTTTAAATTACAACTAATATCTAATAGCTTAAATCCTCTGTGGCTGCACACATTATGAAAAACTCGAATTTTTTTTTCCTTATCCCTAATCATTATCAGAGGAATCCCCAGTAGATTGTAAGGTTTAGCGTCTCCAGGATTTGGTATTGAACTACCAACACCGATAACCGTCCATTTATTAAAAAAGATCTTCTCTCTCTCAAAAGTTAAATAATCTTTATTAATATAACACTCATTTGGTAGACCGTTAGCAATTTCTATGGGCTTGTCTACATTTCGGAGTTTTTCAATATTTAGTATTTCTGATAAGGGTAAATTTTTACGATTCTGGTTCACAAAAAAAATTATCATGGGCATATATTTTGGCAACTAATTTCGCCGCATACATATATGAATTTCTTTGACAGCTTTTTTAAAAGATATAATGATTGAGATATGAAATTTTCTTTGGAAATTGGGCCACAAACTGACCTTGATACGGTCCCACCAGTAAGTGATGTATATATCACAATGCTGCCAGGAGGAGATTATAAAGAGACTGCTCAACAAGCAGTTGAGTTAGTAAAAAAAGGTTTCAATCCAGTGCCCCATTTCCCTGCAAGATCGATGCAAAATGAGGAACAGCTTAAAGATTATGTCTCTAGATGTAAAGACGGAGGTGTAAAACAAGTTTTAATAATTGGTGGTGGGAGAGAACCAATGGGAAAATTTGATAGTTCTTTTCAACTTTTAGAGACTGGTTATTTTGAGAAGATGACAATAGGAATTGCTGGACACCCAGAGGGGAGTCCTGATATATCCGATTCAGATTTAGAAAAAGCTATGATTGATAAAAAGCCTTATGCTGACTATATAGTAACCCAATGGTTATTAGACCACCAGCCAATTATAGATTTTATCTCTAAACAAAGCGTGCCAGTGCATGTAGGAATTACTGGGCCTCTTAAGATATCAAGCTTAATTAAGTTTGCTAATATTGTAGGAGCAAAAAATTCCATTAACTTTCTTAAATCTAATTTTACTAAGGCGTTAGATTTATTGAAACCTAAAGACCCTAATGATTTAATTGGGAAAGTTAAATCGCATACTGATTTCTTCCACATTTATACATTCGGCGGCTTGAAGGAAACTAACAAGTGGTTGAAGGAGAATGGTTATGTCTAAAGAATTTGACTATACTAAACTAAAACATGTTACATCAGTAGATCAATCAGATCGAAAGGTACCTTATAATTTAAGACAGAGTGGACCAACAAAAGTTGAAATGTTAATTTCAACAAGAGTAAGAAAATCACCTTATTGGCATTTATCTATGCAAGCAGGTTGTTGGAGAGCAACTGTTTACAATCGTATTTATCATCCAAGAGGTTATGTAAAACCAGAGGATGGTGGAGCGATGGTTGAATATGATGCAATTGTTAATCATGTTACTATGTGGAATGTAGCTGTTGAGAGACAAATACAAGTTAAAGGACCAGATGCAGAAAAATTTGTTGATTACGTTATCACAAGAGATGCAACAAAAATTTCACCCATGAGAGCGAGATATGTAATATTATGTAACGCTTATGGTGGCGTTTTAAATGATCCTATTCTTTTAAGGATATCAAAAGATGAATTTTGGTTTTCTCTATCAGACTCTGATATTGGTTTGTATCTTCAAGGAGTAAATGCTGATGGAAGATTTAATTGCACTATTGAGGAAATAGATGCATGTCCTGTTCAAATTCAAGGACCAAAATCTAAAGCATTAATGAAAGATTTATTAGGTGATCAAGTTGATTTGGAAAATATGCCGTTCTATGGTTTAGCAGAGGTTAAAGTTGCTGGAAGAAGTTGTGTAATTTCTCAATCAGGTTTTTCTGGAGAAGCGGGATATGAAATTTATCTAAGAGATGCAACGTTATATGCTGATGAAATGTGGAATGCAGTTCTTGATGCGGGGAAAAAACATAATTTAATGGTCATTGCACCTGCTCATCATCGAAGAATTCAAGCTGGAATTCTTTCTTGGGGCCAAGATATGGATCAACAACATAATCCATATCAATGTAATTTGGGTTATCAAGTTTCTTTATCTGGTAAAGGTGAATGGAATAAAAAAGCTGATTATGTTGGTAAGGCAGTATTAGAAAAAATGGGTGCAGAATTAAAAGCAGGAAAAAAACCATATAAACTTCAATTAGTTGGAATGGAGTTAGGTGGTAAACCAATTGACGATTATGCGCCTGACTTTTGGTTAATATCACCAGAAAGTGGTGGAGATCCAGTTGGATTTATTACTTCACCATGGTGGCATCCTGAAAAGAAAAAAAATATAGCCATGGGATATGTTCCTTTCGATGGAACTTTAAATCCTAATGGATTTCCAAAAAATAAAGTTGGAACTAAATTTAAAGTTCATTTGCCTGAAAAATATTCAGAAAGTCCAGGTAAACCAGTTGATGCAGAAATAGTTGATATCCCGTTTAAGGAGTCTTACAACGCTAATACTAGAGAAGTTGTAAAAGGTTAGTCAATTTTGGGAGGAGATTTAATCTCCTCCCTTTCTAATAAATATGTCTAAAGCTTTTTTAATTGGAATTTGCATTATTATTATTATTGCTTTAATAATATTTCCATTAATTATTTCGTATAAAGAGCAAAAAAATAAAAAAGAATAAATGTTTGGTGAATTTCTCAATATTGTATTTAAGTCAATTAAATTAGATAAATCTCTCTACAGTGATAACAAAAATTTTGGCGAAGCATCAATTTATTTTGCTGGAATGATCATGATTTTAGATGGTATAGCAGGTGCAGTTGCTGCTAATACAGTAATTAAAACTGCCGTAGCAATGTCAGGATTGACTGCAATTCTTACTTGGTTTATTTGGGCAATACTTATATTTGTCATTGGTGTAAAAATTTTTCCTGAAAAGCAAACAAAAGTTTCCTTTAAGAAAGTTCTTACTGGTGTGGGATTTGCTCATGCGCCAGGATTATTAAGATTTTTTGCTATAACACCTGAATTAATGATACCAATTATTTTTTTAACTCAGTTTTGGATTTTTGCGTCATTAATAATTTCAACAAGAGAAATACTAAATCTTAAATCAAATTTTAAATCTTTTGGAATAATCTTTTTAGCTTTTTTGATAATTGCATTTTTGTCTATTGCTTTTGTAATGAGTCGAATGAATGCTTTACCAATTAATCATATTTAAAAAGGAAATATAGTTTTAGATACTCGACAGGATTTGCATATTTTAAAACCTGTGAGAATTAGATTTTGAGATACACTTTCATCTTCTTGTTTACATTCATCACATATGTCATCTAATTCTTTTAAATCTTTTTCTTTTAAATCTTCTGCTTTAATCATTGTCATTTAAGCCAGCCCCTGCTGCACTTTGTTTTAAACTTTCTGTTTCTTCTACAAAAGTCTCTTCTGAAAGTTTATAAAGACTTTTCCATTCTAATTCACTAAAATTATCTGTGTTATCTAAAAAATTAATCTTTATTTTTTTTGCTAAATTTGGGTATTGTTCTTTGGTAAGATTTGAAGAGACACATAAATTAAAACTTAATAAAAATTGATTATCATCAAAGATAAATAAAATTTTTTTACCTATAACTTCAGAAGCTCGACTTAAAAAAGGAATAAATAATATTGGATAAGCAATATTTATAAACGAACAGCTCTTAAATGACTCCACAGTTCTTATTTGATCTATTAAACTTACTCCTAAATATATTGGGCAAAATGTATTATTCTTAGGTTTATTATCATTTCCGATTAATTTTAAATTTTCAAAATCGTTTATGTTTTTTTCCTTTAAATAAGAATTAAGATTAACAATACCTGGTAATCCAAAAAGTTCTAATAATCTCACACATTTACCAACTTCTTCAGAAATTCCCCACGAAAACCCTGCTGCTCGAGCTGCTCTTTTTGATGTTGTTTCTATTTCACTAAGAGATTTCATAGTTTAAGAGTTTGCACTATAAACCCAATGATCATCAAAATTTTTTAATTCATTTGGCAATGGTGCGCCTTGAAACATGCATATTCTCAGCCATTTATCAGAGCGCGGATCAAATTTTAGAGCACCAAAAAAAGATAATTTCAGTCTTAACATATCTATTGGAATTGTATTTTCACTAATTGTATTATCTTGTATTTCAGAATAAGGAAAATTTTCAATTATAAAAGCTCTTCTAACTACATGTCTTAAATCTGAATTCTCACTCAAAAACTCATCAATTTTCATATTTTTTTTTGTTATTAATAACTTTTCATATAATCTTTTTATATCTCTAGCGACTGCTAGAGGTTGTTCTAAATCAGATCCTTCTTCTTTAAATCTGTCAGCAATTCTTGGTTCTTCTTTATTTTTTGAAATAAACCAAAATTTTTTAAAATTTTGTTTTTTTTCGAAATTAATAGATAAGATATTTGAATATTTTGTTTCAATTATCGACTTTAATTCTTCAACATTTCTGTTTGTTGGTATAGTAAAATACTTATCTTCTTCGGAGCTCATTTGTTTTACTAATGGCTCTATAATTTCATTATACGGCTCCATCATTAAAGAAACAATATACTCTATACATTCCTCGCAAGTTTTCTTCTCAACCCAAAGATATAATTGATTGAATGGATAATCAGTTTCAAAATCAAATTTTTTTTCAACGAAATCTAAAAATTTTTGTACATCGCTTAAAAGATCTTTTATTTTTTTTAATTGATATTCACTTTCAGTATTCCAACTAGTTATATTTTTGATTGAATTTCTTAAACATTTTTTAAATATATTACTCTCATGTATATTTACTTTTTTTATTTCTCTAATTTTTTTTAATGCTTTTTCTCTACTCAAGATCCAATTATTTAATAAAGTTGGGTGATTAACTATAAATGGAGCCATTCCTAAGCCTGTTGAATTGCCAATACCAAGATTTTTGCAAATCTTGGGATCTAACTCGACAGCTTTTTTTGGGTTTTTATTCTTTGCTACATGATTGACTTGGTCAAATGTAAATTGTCTTACCAGATAAACTAACATCATTTCTAGTCTAAATGGACCATTTATTTCATCTCTTTTTTTAATTCTAAAGCGATCTGCTAGTCCAAATTTACCTGAACCATATACAGCAGTTGTTCTATAAAGATAACCAACTTTTTCCAATAAATCTAAATTTGGTTGTTGTCCATTACTTAAATTTTTTACAACATGATCAAAAACTCTAACTGACTTATTTGCTCTCGATAAAGTTAACTCTTTATAGGATAATCTACCAACTTCTTGTTTAGGTACCTCTTTTTTTAATCTATCAATATCATTTTTATTTGGAACGCCATCATATAAAGTAAATGCTGCATCCCATTTTGTAGCAATCACTCGATCTGATCTTTCACCGTCCTGTATTTCATTTGCAAAACATATTAAAGAATAAACTCTATCTTTTTTTTTAAAAGAATAAACTACAACACCAAATCCATCTTTATCTAAATCAAATAAGTCTCTTTTATATTCCCAATCTTTAAATTCATTTAAAAAACTTCTTAAAAACGATAATTTAGACTGATGGAAAGAGCCCAGCCTTGAAAGTTTCATAATTACATTAGGATCTCTTAATTCTACTTTCATACTTAAATATTTTTATAAAAATTATACCAATTATTTCCAAGTATTCCGTCAATTTCTATTTCTTGAAAACCTATCTTGCTTAATCCTCTTTCTAAATTTGCAAAACCTCTTGCATCCTCAAACCATTCTGGTTGTTTTGGAAAACCTGGTTTATTCTTTGTGCCTTCTCCATAATTTGTGCTCTTTGACCAAGTCCCATTTCTCATCCATTCAACAACTTCATCTGGCTGATTTAAACAAAGGTCAGAACCAATTCCAATATTTTTGATATTCATTATATCTGCTGTTCTAGCAACCATTTCACAAAAACTTTCAATTGTACAATTTGTATTATCTTTTAAATGATGAGGATAAAGTGATAATCCTAAAATACCACCACTATCACTCAATTCTTTTAATAATTCTGAGGATTTATTTCTTTTAGCTGCATGCCAAAATGACGGATTAGCGTGGGTAATTGCAATTGGTTTTTCACTCAACTCGATTGCATCTAAAGTACTTTTTTCTGCTGAATGAGACATATCAATTACAACTCCAACTCTGTTCATTTCTTTTATTACTTCCCTTCCAAAATTTGTAACTCCACTATCAACCTTCTCATAACAACCCGTTGCCAATAAAGATTGATTGTTATAAGTTAATTGCATAAACCTACAACCTAATTCGTGGACTTTTTCGACTAAACCAATATCATCTTCAATAGGAGAGCAGTTTTGGAAACCAAAAAAAATAGCAGTTTTTTTTTCACTATTTGCTTTTTCAATATCTTTAAAGTCTTTACCTAGAAATATTAAATCTGAATTTTCAGTAAATAATTTTTGCCATTTCTTAATTTGTTCACCTAACTCATTAAAATCCTCATGGTAAACTATTGTAGCATGTACTGCATCAAGCCCCGCTTCTCTATTTATTTTGAAAACTTCTCTGGTCCAATTACAGTATTGAAGATTATCAATTTTAAATTTCATTTTGCTTATTATTATTTAAACCATATCAATATGTTTTTTTAAATTCTATTTATTTTATTGAAATTTTAATCTAATTTTGAAATAAAGTTTAAGCTTAATAATTCATGAAAAAAAATAACAATCTTAAAGTTGCAATAGTAATGGGAAGCCAGTCTGACTATAAAACGATGAAATTAGCAGAGAAAGTCCTAAAAAATATTGGAGTTAATTATGAAACTAAAATAATTTCAGCCCATAGAACTCCAAAGAGAATGTACGAATTTGCTGTTTCAGCTAATAAAAATAATATAGGTGTTATTATTGCAGGAGCTGGTGGTTCGGCGCATTTACCAGGAATGATCTCAGCTTTGACAAATTTACCAGTTTTGGGAGTTCCAATTGAAAGCAAAAAACTTAAAGGATTGGATAGTCTTTTGTCAATCGCTCAGATGCCAAAGGGGATCCCTGTAGGAACATTAGCAATAGGTGAAGATGGTGCAATAAATGCAGCTTTGCTTGCGGCATCAATCATCGCAAACAATAATTTTAAAGTAAAAAAAAA
>CACJXB010000030.1:0-9078 GCA_902597265.1 uncultured Pelagibacteraceae bacterium
TATAGTAATTCTAATTAGATATCCAAAAGCTTTTGACAAAAAGTATGTTTGTATACCAAATAAGAAAATACCAACTATTGTTCTTAACAGACCAAAATATTTAGCTCCTCTAAAACCCAATGAAGATCTTAATAGAACTACAAAAGGTAAACCAAATTTTTGAGATGGTCTCCCAATCAAATTTGAAAAAAAATAAACCAATAATGAACCTAAAATTGTACCAAAAAAAACAACAAAACTGTTTAAATTATAAATTACATAAAGAGAGGCAATTAAAGAAAAACCAATGACACTTTGAACATTTACACCCCAATAACAAAATAGATCTTTCCAATTCCAATTTTTGCTACTTGGATTTACAGTGACTAAATCCCAATTAATAAGAGTTTTTTTTGATTCTTGCTGACTCACTTAGACACTATAAAACTTAAATATTCTACTGTCCATATAAGAGAGTTGGTAACCAAAGTGCAATTTTAGGAAATATAATAATTAATATTAATCCAAATACTTGTAACACCATAAATTGCATCATTCCATAATATATATCTTTTAAATCCCACTCAGGTACAACTCCTTTAAGAAAATATGCTGATAAAGCAACAGGAGGAGAAAGCCAGGCGGTTTGTAGATTAACAGCCACTAATATTGCAAACCAAGTCAAATTGAATCCCAAAGCTTCAACCAATGGTAAAATTATTGGAACAATAATCATCACAATTGGTACCCATTCTAATGGCCAGCCTAATAAAAAAATCATAACCATAATCATTGCTAAGATTAGATATTTATTCATCTCTAATCCTAATAAAAATTCAGTTAGCAAAGTTGGTGTTCCTAATCTTGCAAAAACAGCACCAAAAAAGTTAGATGCTGCAACCAAAACCATAATTAAAGCTGTGATCTCTAATGTTTTAACTAAAGCTTCCTGTAATTTAGAAAAAGTTAATTTTTTGTAAGCTAACGAAAGAATTAATGCACCCATTGCACCACAACCAGCTGCTTCTGTTGGAGTTGCAAAACCAAATAAAATACTTCCTAATGCTGCAAATACTAAAGCTGCTGGTGGTACTAGTCCTAAAAAAAAATTCAATCCAGACATCTTTCATACTCGCTGCTCTCATATCTTCAGGGATAACAGGTCCTAGTTTGGGATTAATCATACATCTTATTGTAGTGTAGCCTGCATATAAACTTGCAAGAAGAATTCCAGGTAGAATAGCAGCAGCAAATAAATCTATTACTGGAATCTCCATTATTGGTCCCATAACAACTAACATAATACTTGGTGGAATTAGTATTCCTAAGGTTCCACCAGCAGTAATTGTCCCGGCTGCAAGTCTTACATCATAACCAGATCTATTCATAGATTTTGCAGCCATAATTCCAAGAATTGTAACTGAAGCTCCGACAATACCAGTTGCTGCTGCGAATATGACAGAGACAAACAAAACAGCGTAATATAATGAACCTTTGACTTTTGCTAACATCATTTGAAATGCGGAAAATAATCTTTCCATCAATCCTGCCTGTTCCATCATAATTCCCATAAAAACAAAGAGTGGGACAGCGGCTAGAGTTTGTTCGGTCATCACCATGGAAAATTGGAGTGTCATTAAATAGAAAACTAATTTTCCAAATCCTAAATAACCAAATACAAAACCTAAGAAAATCAGAGTAAATGAAATTGGAAAACCAACAAAGATTGCAAAAAGCATTACACCAACAAGAATGAAACCTAAGATTGCCGGGTCTATAAACTCAGCTATCATTTATTTTCCCCAGGCCACTCACCCTTTTTGGCAGCCCAATAACTTTTAAATAATTCAGAGATACCTTGAATAAGTAAAAAAACTATACCAATTAATAAGCAAGTTTTAATTGGCCACATATAAGGCATCCAAGTTGTATCCATGCCTCTCTCTCCTCTTTGAATTGATTCTCCAACAAATCCTATTGTCATGTATAGAAAAACAATAAGACCAGGAAAATAAAACAATAAATATAACCAAAAATCTATAAGACCTTGGTTTTTTGTTTTAAAATTTCTGTATAAAAAATCTGCTCTAATATGAACTCCTCTTGAAAGAGCATAACCCGCACCCAACATAAATAATGCTCCATATAAAAAACGGCTTATGTCATAAGCCCAAATTGTAGGAGCTAAAAATAATTTTCTTGCGAGAACTTCATAAGTCATTGCAAAAATTAAAGGCATTAATATCCAGCAAACAATATTACCGATCCACTTACTAAATTTATCAATACTTGTAATTGATTTTGCCATCCATAATGGCATATCCTCAGGCATTTTTACCGAACCACCTCGCCTCTCGGCTATCATTTCATCTGATATATCTAGTTTACCTGGTTCGTCTGCCATAAAATTCTTATTAAAAAACTAGAGCGGACTTAAAAGTCCGCTCTAATTAAATCAAGATTAATTACTGATTACTTTAATGTTGCTGCGTGAGCCATTCCAAGCTTCGCATTAGACATTTGAGCACCACTCCAGAAAGGAACAGCAATATCAGCAAATTCTTTCATCGAATTATAAACTTCGTTAAAGAATTTATTTTCTTTAGCATTCTTATTTAAAGAAGCTTTTGCCGCAGCCATATATTCTGTGAAATAATCTGAAGGCGTATCCTCTAAAATTACTCCATGTTTAGTAGTCAGCTCTTGTAAAGCTTTTCCATTTTCATAGATTCTGTAACTTAAAGATTTAGCTAATGAAGCATTAGCAGCAACTTCAAGAGACTTCTTCTCATGAGCACTCATAGCATTATAAGTTTTTCCGGTAATATAAAAGTCAGCATTTACGACTACTTGGTGTAAACCTTGTAGGTAATAATGCTTCAATACTTTTTGAAAACCAAATGTTAAATCTGGTTTTGGACAACACCATTCAGCAGCATCGATAGTTCCTGCTTCTAAAGCTGGTAGAATATCTCCACCACCCATAGCAACAGATGCTATACCGATGTCTTTATAAGTTTGTCCAGGAATTCCTGGAGGTGTTCTGAATTTATATTTTCTAAAGTCAGCCATATCTTTAATTGGTTTTGGAAACCAACCTAAAGCTTCTGGCCCAACTGGTTGAATCATAAATCCTTTGATGTCTCTTCCCATTTCTTTCCATAGTTGGTCGTATAATTCTTTACCACCACCATATTGGAACCATGATAAGAAAGCGATGTTATCAATACCTACACCACCACCAGCTACTGGCGAACCAAATAACATAGCTGCAGGGTGATCACCTGACCAATAGTGAGTCCATGCGAATCCACAATCAATCAAACCTTTGTCGACTGCATCTAAAGTTTCTTTTACACCTACAACAGCTCCAGCGGGTAGAATTTCAAACTTAAGAGATCCACCTGTTAAAGTTGTAACAGTGTCAGTGAAGTCTTTTAACATTTTCACTTCATCAGCTTTAGTATTTAAAACAGTCTGACATTTTAGTGTTTTTGCAGCGTTAGCGCTTGAAGTAAACCCAAGAACTAAAACAGTTGCAAATAACATTGAAATGATTTTTTTCATTATATTTCCTATAGTTAGTTAAATTTAACGTAAGTAATTCAATCAGAAAAATAAAGTTCACACAAGTGACAATTGTTTAATATAAGTGTAAACATCATTTAAAAACTAAATTTAAATAATTATTCAACTTGAGATGGAAAATTTTGATTTTATAATAATTGGAGCAGGATCAGCTGGTTGCGTTCTTGCAAATAGACTTTCTGCAAATCCATCAAATAAAGTTCTGTTAATAGAAGCTGGTGGTAAGGATAATTATCCATGGATACATATTCCAGTGGGATATTTTAAAACTATGCATAATCCAAAAGTTGATTGGTGTTTTAAAACTGAGCCTGATGAAACAATGAACAATAGATCGATTAGATATCCAAGAGGAAAAACTTTAGGTGGAAGCTCTTCGATTAATGGTCTTTTATGGATTAGAGGACAAAAAGAAGATTATGATATATGGAGACAATTGGGTAATACAGGTTGGGATTGGGAAAATGTTTTGCCCTATTTTCTTAAATCAGAGAATAATGAATTAGGAAAAAATGAATTTCATAATGATAATGGCCCAATTACCGTAGCAAATAAAAAGATTAACTTAAAATTACTTGATGAATTTCAAAATGCAGCTGAAGAATATGGGATACCTAAAACTAATGACTTTAATACTGGAGATAACTTTGGAGTAGGTTTTTTTCAATTTACCACTAGTTTTAATAAAGCAGGATTGAAACTTAGATGTAGTGCTGCTAAAGGATATTTAAATCCTGTAAAAAAAAGATCTAATTTAAAAATTGTAACTAAAGCTCATGTTCAAAAAATAAATTTCGAAGGTAAGAAAGCCACAGGGGTTAGTTATTTTATTGGAGAAAAAATTAATACTGTAAATGCCAATAAAGAAGTAATTTTATCTGCAGGATCAATTGGATCTCCTCATATTTTACAGGTATCTGGAATTGGGGAAGCTAACAAACTTAAAAACTTAGGTATAGAAATTGTTCATGAGTCAAATGGTGTTGGAAAAAATTTACAGGATCATCTAATGTTTAGACCAGTTTATAAAGTCAAAAATTTAAAATCACTCAATAGAAAAGTTGAAAGTTTATTTGGAAGATTTTTAATGGGACTTGAATATTTGGTTAATCAAAGTGGGCCTGTAACTATGGGAGCTAGTCAAGTTTGTGCGTTTGTTAAAAGTGATCCGTCGAGAGCTACTCCTAATTTACAATTCCATGTATCGCCTGTTAGTACAGACATTTTAGGCGTAACTCCGATGCATGACTTTGAAGGAATTACTCCAACTGTTGCAAATATAAGACCTACCAGCAGAGGTGAAATCAATATAGTTAGTAATGATAGTAGAATTTATCCTAAAATTAAGATGAACTATTTATCTACTGATGATGACAGAAAAGTTGCAGCTCAGGGATTAAAGATTGTAAGAAAAATAATGTTAGAAACTGAAACATTCAAACAATATGAGCCAGAAGAATATAGGCCAGGAGTTCATATTACTGATGATGAAGAACTGGTTAAAGCAGGTTCAGATTATACTCAAACAATTTTTCATCCTGTTGGTACTTGTAAAATGGGACAGGATGATATGGCAGTTGTTGATGAAAAACTTAAAGTTAAAGGTATTCAAAACTTAAGAGTGATTGACGCTTCAATTATGCCTAACATCACTTCAGGTAATACTAATGCACCCACAATAATGATTGCAGAAAAAGGTGCTGATATGATACTTACCAATTAATGTTTGCTGATTTATTTACTCCAGAACAGTTAACTATACTTACTCAAATTATTCTAATTGATTTAGTTTTAGCTGGAGATAATGCAATTATCATAGGAATGGTAGCTTCAAAATTTCCATTAGAACAAAGAAAAAAAATTATTTTTTGGGGAATTGGTGGTGCAGTTATCTTAAGAATAATTCTAACTTTACTTACTGCGTATTTATTGCAAATAACTGGATTAAGATTACTGGGTGGACTGCTACTTCTTTATATTGTATACAAACTTTATACAGATGTCATCAAAGGCTCTGATCACGAAGAGAATATTAAAGTTGATAACTCAAGCTTCTTAAAAGCTATTTGGACAATTTTATTAGCTGATTTTACAATGAGTTTAGATAATGTTTTAGGAGTTGCAGGGGCAGCAGGTAGTCACTATAAGTTGTTAGTATTTGGTCTAGTATTATCAATAGTGCTAATGGCTTTTGCGGCAACATTAATTTCAAACTGGATAAAAAAATATAAATGGATTGCATGGGCTGGATTAATAGCAATATTAATTGTTGCTATTGAATTGATTTATACAGATATTAAAATATTGTTTTTATAATGTATTTAAAAAATTATAACTTAAAAAATAAAACTGCAGTCGTAACAGGTGCTGGAAAAGGTATTGGGAGAGCATGTGCAATCGCATTAGCTGAAGCTGGTGCAAATCTGATAATAATTAGTAGAACTCAAAAAGATTTAAATGAAGTTTCCAAAAAAATTAAAAAACTTAAATCAAAATGTAAAGCTTATGTATGTGACATCACAAACTACAATCAAATCAAAAATATAATTAATAAAATTCCTAAAATTGATATTTTAATAAATAATGCAGGAAATAATATTCCAGAGCACTTTACAAAAGTAAAAACCAGAAATATGGAATATTTGGTAAGAATTAATACTATTGCTACTTTCAACTTAGCTCAATTATGTGCCTTAAAGATGATAAAAACAAAAAATAGAAAAAAAATTGGGGGTGCAATAGTAAACATGTCATCACAGATGGGACATGTGGGTGGACCAATTAGAAGTGTTTATAATATGACCAAATTTGGCTTAGAGGGACTTACGAAAGGAATGTCAATTGATCTAGCCAAATTTAATATTAGAGTAAACACAGTTTGTCCTACTTTTGTTGTAACTCCTATGACCAAAAAATTTTTAAAAAATAAAAAGTTTAAAAGAGAAACTCTCAATAATATCCCCATTGGAAGATTTGCGGAACTATCCGAAGTAGCCTCTGCTGCTGTTTTTTTAGCCTCTGATGCTGCGTCAATGATCACAGGAACTTCTTTATTAGTTGATGGCGGATGGACAGCAAAATAATCAAAATATTTTTTTTTATCTTTTTAACATCAATAAATGTTAATGCAGTTGAATTTGATGGAAAATTTAGACAAGGCCATTTTATAATTGGAAAAACAATACCTGAAGCAAAAATTTTTATTGATAAAAAAAAGATCAAAGTTTCAAAAGAAGGTTATTTTGCTTTTGGAATTAATAAAGATAGAAAATATGATATTACAATTGTTGAAAAAATAAATGATCAATCCAATACTATTGTAAAAAAAGTAATTGGAAGAAAATACAAAATTCAAAAAATTGATGGTTTACCTAAGAAAAAAGTAACACCTCCAGAAGAATTCTATGAAAGAATAAATAATGAAAATAAATTAATTGGTGAAGCGAGAAAAATTAATACTGATTTAACTTTTTTTAAAGAAAAATTTATTTTTCCGGTGGACAATGCAATAATTACAGGTGTTTATGGAAGTCAAAGAATTTTGAATGGAATTCCTAAATGGCCTCATTATGGTTTAGATTTTGCTCAAAAGAAAGGCACACCTGTTAAGGCAATGAATAATGGCATTGTAACATTATCCGAAAACGATTTGTATTACACTGGTGGAACAATCATTTTTGACCATGGACACGGTGTATCAACTTTATATATGCATATGGATAAAATTTTTGTAAAAGTTGGTGACCATGTTAAAAAAGGGGATGTGGTTGGAACTGTTGGTGAAACTGGAAGAGCAACAGGTCCCCATTTAGATATCAGGCTTAATTGGTTTGGTGAAAGGTTAGATCCAATGTCTGTCTTAGAAAATAAATGAGATTAAAATTTAATAAAGAGATTGAATTTTTTTTTAAAAAGTTTTTTTTTCCAGAAGGATTTCTTTTAAAAAGAAGGCTGCAGAGATCAATCAAAAGAAGTGATGAACAAGAAATCAATTTAGTAAAAAAATTCATTAAATCAGGAACAGATAGTATAGATGTTGGTGTTTATAGAGGAGTTTATTCTTATGAAATGTCTAAATATTCTGAAAAAGTACATTCTTTTGAACCTAATCCAATAATTTTTAAATATATTAATAAAAACTTAAAAAAATTTATTAAGAATATTCATTTATATAATTTTGCCCTTAGCAATCAAAATAAAACTATGAATCTTAAAATTCCAATAAGAAATTCTAACTCAAATAAAGAAATTTTTGAGGAATACTATGAAATGGGAAAAGCGACTATTCATAATGAAAACAACTTTGAAAATTATGAAAATTTTGAAATTCAGACCAAAACAATTGATGAATTAAGTTTTGATAACAAAATCTCCTTTATTAAAATTGACGTTGAAGGTCACGAGTTGGAAGTTATCGAGGGTGCAAAAAATACCATTAAAAAGGATAAACCAATTTTGTTGGTTGAAATAGAAAAGCAGTACACAAAAAAAGAAGTTGGAGAATCAATCAATTTTATCAATTCATTAGGCTATAAATCATATTTTTTTAATAAAAAAGATTTAAAGAGCACGACTGAACTTAATAATCTTGACTTATTCAATAATTTCATATTTTTTCCTAAATAATAAATTATGAAAAAAACATTAATTGAAAAAACAGCAAACAAACTTGTTGAAGCATTTTTGAAAAATAAAATTATTTCACCAATACCTAGTAAATTTACAAAAAAAATATCTGAGGCTCAAAAATTAAGAAAACTTTGTGAGAGTAAAATCGATCAACCAATAATAGGATTCAAAGCTGCAGGTACTGGAATTCCACTAATTAAAAAATTAAATGAAAAAGAACCCTTCTATGCATCTGTTTATAAAAGAAATTTTTTAAAGAGTGGCAAAAGAGTAAAAATTAACAAATCTACCTTAGGTATTGAACTTGAAGTTTGTTATTTAATTAAAAAATCCTTTTTTTTAACAAAAATTAAAATAACAGAAAGAAACATCTCTAAATTTATATCTCACATTGCTCCTTGTATAGAAATTGTTGGTTACAGACAAAATAAAAAAGGTATTAACTCTTTTGGAGATCTTTGTAGTGATTTTGGAGCAAATGTGAAATTTTTAGTTGGAAAAAAGAAAAAATATAAAAAATTTAATGTTAAAAATTTAAATACTAATATTAAAAATAAAAAAATAAATCACAAAGTCAATGGCAATACAAATACTGTTTATATTAATCCACTCAACTCATTAAAATTTGTTCTTAACAAAATCAAAAAAGATAAAATAAAATTGAATAATGATTTTTATGTCTTTACAGGCTCAACTTTAGGAGTTGCTCAAATCAAAAGTAAGGGTCTGCACGTAGGTAAAATAGACAAATTAGGTTCTGTAAAAGTAATTATAGCTTAATTAGATCTATCCTCGTCTTTTAAATGATCTTTTTTAATTTGTTCATCATTATTAATTGGGGTATTTTCAGAACTATCTGAATAAAATTTTCTTATTAATTCC
>CACJXB010000031.1:0-7297 GCA_902597265.1 uncultured Pelagibacteraceae bacterium
TAAGATTTAATGTATCTGTAATGCTCGAGAAGAACGGAAGAAAAGAGACAGGTGTTTATGGGATTGGTGGAAGACAGTCTTACGACTCATATTTAAAAGAAAATAATTGGAAAAATGTTTGTGATGAAGCTTTAAGAATTGCATCAGTTAATTTAGAAAGTAAACCCGCTCCAGCTGGTGAAATGAAAGTTGTACTTGGTCCAGGTTGGCCAGCAATTTTAATCCACGAAGCCGTTGGTCACGGTTTAGAGGGTGATTTTAACAGAAAAAAAACTTCCGCATTTCATAATTTAATGGGTCAAAAAGTTGCAAGCGAGGGAGTAACAATTGTTGATGACGGCACTATAGATAACAGGAGAGGAAGTCTTACAATTGATGATGAGGGAACTCCGACAGAAAAAACTGTATTAATTGAAAATGGAGTCTTAAAAAATTTTATGCAAGACCGATTAAATGCTCGTTTGATGAATACAAGATCTACGGGTAGTGGAAGAAGAGAAAATTATAGACACGTTGTTTTACCAAGAATGAGAAATACAATGATGTTAAGTGGCAAACAAACTCAAGAAGAGATGATTAAGTCAGTAGACAAAGGAATTTTTGCAGTTAGTTTTGGTGGTGGACAAGTTGATATTACATCTGGAAAATTTGTTTTTAATTGCACTGAGGCTTATGAAATTATAAATGGTAAGATTGGGTCACCGATAAAGGGTGCAACCTTAATAGGAGATGGTCCATCAATTCTGAAAGAGGTATCTATGGTAGGAAATGATATGATGTTGGATCCTGGAATTGGAACATGTGGTAAAGCTGGCCAAGGGGTGCCTGTTGGGGTAGCACAACCATCAATACTGATAAATAAAATGACTGTTGGTGGCACGAAACTTTAAATGGTTAAAGATCAAGAATTTTTAGAAAAAAAAGCTTTGTACTGCTTAGGCTTAGCAAAAAAATTGGGTGCAACTCAGTCAAGTGTAGTTGTAAACAATTCTGTTTCAGAAACTGTTAATTTTAGAAACAAAAAATTAGACGAGTCTAACAGGTCAGATGATCTAGGCATAAATATCACTACTTACATTGGTAAAAAAAAATCATCTATATCTTCATCAAATTTGTTAAATGATAATCTAAATACTTTGATTGAAAAGTGTGTTGAGACAACAAAAAATACACCTGAAGATGAATTTAATTCTCTTCCAGATAAAGATTTATTAGCTAAAACAATTAAAGATCTAAATTTATTTGATGATACTCATGTAGAAAATGATCAAAAAATAGATTATTTAAAAAAATTGGAGGCTTCAGCTTCAGATGATAAAAGAATTATAAATACGGAGTCTAGTTTTTCTGAAAATAAATCAAATTTTATTTTAGCTAATAGTGATGGTTTTTGTAATGGTTATAAAACATCATCATTCACAGCATCTAGTGTAACGGTTGCAAAAGATGAGAAAAGCATGGAAAGAGATTATGAATATACTAACAAATGTTTTCTAAAAGATCTAGATGATGCAGAAGAATTGGGAAAATTAGCTGCCACCCAAACTATCAGAAAATTAAGTCCTAAAAAAATTGGAAGTGAAAAAATTTCTGTAATTTTCGATAAAAGAATAGCTAAAGGGATGTTGAGTACTTTTGCTAGTGCTATTTCTGCATCAGCAGTTTCTAAAGGAACTTCTTTCTTAAAGGACAAAATTAATCAGAATATTTTTTCAAAGAGAATTAATATAATTGACAAACCAGACATACTAAAAGGTTTGGGTTCAAAAAACTTTGATAGTGAGGGGGTAAAGACAGAAACTCTTAAACTAGTGGATCAAGGTACTTTAAAACATTATCTTATTGATACTTACAATGGAAAAAAATTAAATCTTAAATCTAATGGAAGATGTGGTGGAACTAGTAATCTTTATTTTGATAATGGAAATATCAGTTTTAAAGATTTATTAAATTTAAATTCGAAAAGTATTTATATAACTGAAACTATTGGTCATGGAAGCAACATTGTAACCGGTGATTACTCGGTAGGCGCAACTGGGTTTTTAGTTGAACAAGGAGAATTTAAGTATCCAATAAATGAAATTACTATAGCGGGTAATTTTAAGGACATGTTTAAAAATATTACTTTAGCTAATGACTTAGAATTCAAGTATGCAACTAATTCACCAACCATGTTGATTGATGGAATGGTTGTAGCTGGCAAATGAGCAATATTTGCATAATTGGTTCTGGGATTTCTGGAGCGACTATTGCAAATCTCTTAAGTAAAAAACATTCAGTAGTTTTGTTTGATAAAGCAAGAGGTCCTGGAGGACGTGCATCTTTTAAAAGAATTAAAGACAAAATAGGTTTTGATCATGGTACTCAATATATTTCACCAAAAACTAAAGAATTTAAAAAATTTACTAAAATATTAATTAAAAAGAAAATTTTAAAGATTTGGGGAGGAAAACATATTTTTCTTAATTCAAAAAAAAAAGAGGATAAAAAACATCTCAAAATTATTGGAAAAAACGGAAATAATGACATATGCAAATATCTTCTAAAAAAAATTAATTGTAATTACCAAAGCGAATTAAAAGAAATTGATTATAAGAATAAATTCTGGCGTTTATCTTTTGCTGATGGAAAAGTTAAGTCTTTCAAAAGTATAATTTTGACTTGCCCTTTTCCACAATTAAAAAAACTCTCAAAAAAATTCATTAAAAAATCTTTTATAAATAGATCCCTAAAAATGGATGCTAATATTACAACTATGATTGCTATTAAAAAAAACAAGAGATCAAATAGTAGTTATTTTTTCGAGGACTCAATTCTTGGTTGGGCTGGAAATGAAAATTCAAAAAAAAGATTTAAATCTAAATATGATCTATGGACTCTTCAAAGTACATTTTCATGGGCAAATAAAAAAATAAATCAAAATAAAGACAACAAAAAAGAAAATTCTAAGACTATGATTAACAAATTTTTTCAACTTTCGAAAATCAAAAAGACAAAAATAATTTATACTCTTAATCATGGTTGGAAATATTCCTCAAATTCAAAACCATTTAAAATTAAAAGTTATTGGGATCCAAAGAAAAGGCTAGGTGTTTGTGCTGATTGGTTTGTAGGACCTAGATTAGAGTCTGGGTGGATTAGTGCACACGATTTATTTAAAAAAATTTCATATTAAACTATTCAAAATTTTTAACTCTATATTCCCAATTACCCATTCTTGAATAAGAAACTTTTAATATCATGGCATTTTTCTGATCATACCAAATATTAAAATCTAGCCTTTTATCTTTTGGTAAAGACATATCTTTTGATTTGAGCGTAAAATGATCTACATTGTAAATTTTTCCATAGAGATTAATTTTTTCTTTACCTAAAAAAATTACCACTTGTTCTTTTATACTCCCAGAAACTGGACTTATTTGAGTGTCTGCCTGCAAGATTTTATGGCTCCACCAATTACCAAGCACACTACTATTTGAAGCTTCACCATTATATGAGGATCCATCAATATCAAATTTTTTACTTTTGTTATTATAGGTAAGGTTTGTAAATTTTTTTTTATCATTTTGTAAAGTTTTAGATTTATATGAAATTAATTGATCTCCTACGTATTTTTCTTCACCAAATGACTCAACTTGAAAAATAGTAGCTCCTAATAATTTGACAGAAAATTTTAACTGATTAGTAACTGTTGTTTCTTCACCATTTCTTTTAAAAAAATAATAATTATATCCAATTAATTCACCATTTCTAAAAATCTCCATTTCAATTTTGTTAAATTTATTGTAGTGACCAATATGAGCTAACGAAATAAATGGAAAAATTATAAAAAGTAAAATTATTATAAACTTTTTCATTTAATAATTACATTAGAGGACTTTATCAATAATAGAAATAGCTTATTAAAATGTTTTTAAAAATAAAAAAAATACCAAAAGTTAACTGGAGTTCAAATAAACCATATAATTTTAAGCCAAAATTTTCTACATTCTTTTTCTTATGTTTTGGTTTAATGTTGTTTGGTCTTGGCGAAGGTTTATTGATTGTATCATTTACGGGCGCTTCACCTTGGAGTGTTTTGGCGCAAGGAATTTCTGTAAATCTAAATTTAAGCATTGGTACCATTACACTTTTAATTAGTATTGCAGTTTTAATTTTGTGGATACCACTGGGACAAAAACCAGGTATGGGAACTATACTTAATGCACTGATAATTGCATTAATGATTGATATTTGTATAAAGTTTGTTCCCACACCATCAAATTACTTTTACCAATTAATCTTAGCAGTAATTTCTGTAATAACGGTAGGTATTGGTGGTGGAATATATTTAGTTTCAAATCTCGGAGCAGGACCTAGAGATGGATTGATGATTGGATTACAAAAAGTTACAAATTTACCTGTAGCAGCAGTAAGAGCAATTTTAGAAATCTCAGTTGTTAGTATTGGTTGGTATTTAGGTGGTACAGTGGGAGTTGGAACTCTGTTATTTGCTTTTGGAATTGGGCCGTGTGTTGCTCTGGGTCTTTTTATTGTAGATAAGCTATTTGATTAAGCAGCAGCTCCAGCTTTTTCACTTTTTTTTCTTTCATGTGGATCAAGAATAGATTTTCTTAATCTACAAGACTCTGGAGTAATTTCAAGTGCTTCATCAGTATTTAACATACTTAATTGTTCTGCAATCGACATTTTTCTTACTGGTGTTAAAACTATATTTTCATCTGTGTTTTGAGTTCTGATGTTTGTTAATTTTTTTCCTTTCATAACATTAATTATCATATCGCCTGGTTTTGGTGATAAACCAACAATCATTCCTGGATAAACTGGATCATTGTGAGTTACAAACATTTCTCCTCTCGCCTGTAAGTTATAAATTGCATATGCAACAGCTTTACCTTGATCCATTGAAATTAACGCTCCATTTCTTCTACCTTCCATTTCTCCCTCAAAAGGACCATAGGAATGAAAGATTCTATTAATTACTCCATTTCCTTTAGTAAGAGTTAAAAATCTACTTGTGTAACCCATCAAACCTCTCGTTGGAGCATGAAATATCAATCTTTTTTTATTTTTACCAGTATCTTTAAGTTCTATTAATTTACCTTTTTTCCTGTTCATTGAGTCAATGACTTTTGAAGAATGTTCTTCATCAAGATCCATAGTAATTTCTTCAATTGGTTCAAGTTTATTTCCATTTTGATCTTTTTTATACAAAACTTTTGGTGGGCTTACAGTCATCTCAAATCCTTCTCTCCTCATTTGAGTTAATAAAATTTCTAACATTAACTCTCCTCTACCACTAACAACAAACGAGTCATTATCCTTATTTTCTGAAAAAGAAATACCCACATTATTTTGTGCCTCTAGTATCAATCTATTTCTAATTTGTGTACTTGTTAACTTTTTACCTTCAGTGCCTGCAAGTGGTGAAGTATTTACAGTTATTGTAATAGACATTGTAGGAGGATCAATTGGAGTAGCAGAGATGGGCTCATTAATACTTAAGTCACAAATTGTATCTGCAACATTTGCTTTTTCTAAACCAGCAACAACTACAATATCACCGGCTTCACCAACTTCTATTGGAACTTTTTTTGTACCTTCATATCTAAAAATTTTAGTAAGCCTTCCTTCGTCAACTTTTTCTCCTTTTAAGTTGATAGCTTTAATTGCTTGATTTGCCTTAGCAGTCCCTTGAGATATTCTACCAACTAAACTTCTTCCTAAGAAACTATCTGCATAAAGCAGCGTGGAAAGCATAGCAAATGGTTTTGATTTATCTAATTTTGCAGGTTTTACATGTTCAATAATTTTATCTAATAGTGGATTGAGATTTTCTCTTGGACCTTCAATTTCTAAATCAGCCCAACCAGATCTTCCACTTGCATATAAAACTGGAAAATCTAATTGTTCGTCATTAGCGTCAAGACTTACAAATAAATCAAATGTTTCATCTAAAACTTCATTCGCTCTTTGATCTGTTTTATCAAGTTTGTTTATAACGACTATGGGTTTTAAACCTTGTTTTAGTGCTTTAGCTAAAACAAATTTTGTTTGAGGCATAACACCTTCAGCGGAATCAATTAACAAAAGTGCTCCATCAGCCATACTTAATACTCTTTCAACTTCAGCAGCAAAATCTCTGTGTCCAGGTGTATCAATAATATTTATTCTTATGTCATTCCAATTAATCGAGGCAGGTTTAGCTAATATTGTTATTCCTCTCTCTTTTTCTAATTCTCCAGAGTCCATTAATCTTTCATCTACGACTTCATTTTCTCTAAATGAACCACTTTGTTTCATTAAGTTATCAATAAGTGTTGTTTTTCCATGATCTACATGGGCAATAATGGTGATGTTTCTTATAGTATTATTCATAAGTCCGGGTTCTTATACATATTTAATCGCTTTTGAAAACTTAAAAAAACCTATGTTATACTTGAATAAATTTGGTATTTTTTATTTTAATTTATATTTTTTCGCTTTTCACGTTTAAGTTTTCTTTTTTCTTTAAAACTTAATTTAGGTTTTTTTTTGACGCTTGAATCTTTAAATGATTTTCCACTATACCTTTTCGACATATTAATAATTCTATATCACAAATTTTTTCAAGCAAAAAAAAAGGGCAGTTAAAACTGCCCTTTTTGAATTTTTGTTTAAGATTAATGGGGATTACATTCCCATACCGCCCATTCCTCCCATACCACCCATACCGCCCATTCCACCAGGCATTCCAGCAGGAGCAGCATCTTTTTCCTCAGGTTTATCAGCTATCATTGCTTCGGTAGTTACTAATAATCCTGAGATAGAAGCTGCGTCCTGAAGAGCAGTTCTTACTACTTTTACAGGATCAATAATACCTTTAGCAAACATGTCACAATATTCCTCATTTTGTGCATCATAGCCGTGAGTTTTTTTATTCTGTTCTAATAATTTACCAACTACAACTGAACCATCTACTCCGGCATTTTTAGTAATTTGTCTAATTGGAGCTTCTAATGCTCTTCTGACTAAATCAACACCAGCTTTTTGATCTTCACCTTTGGCTTTTACTTTATCAAGATCTTGTGCAGCATATAGTAGTGCACAACCACCTCCTGTTACAATTCCCTCTTCAACGGCAGCTCTTGTTGCATTAAGGGCATCTTCAACTCTATCTTTTCTTTCTTTTACTTCAACTTCTGTAGCGCCACCAACTTTAATTACAGCAACACCGCCAGCTAGTTTAGCCAATCTTTCTTGAAGTTTTTCTTTATCATAATCAGATGTTGTTTCATCAATTTGTTGTTTGATCGAA
>CACJXB010000032.1:0-6437 GCA_902597265.1 uncultured Pelagibacteraceae bacterium
AAAAATAGCCCTTTAGTTCGAGTTAAAGATGCGATATTGATCAGAACTGATCAATTAACAAAAAAAGAAGTGTTATTAAAAATGTCAAAATATATTGAAAATTTAAATTAAATTTCAATCTCAGATTTTTTATATTTTACTCCTTTTCTTTCCAATATTTCTTTTACCTTATCCGAATAAGGTTCATCAATATGTTCAGTTGAAGGATTAAGTTCTATTCCTGCAGGTGTTATTGTTTGAGGCATAGGAAAGAATTGAGAGTCTGGATTATCAACTGTTGCCCTTACTTTCATTCTATAAATCCCAAAAATTCCAATTATGGAATGAAAAAAAAATAAGAATATAAAAAATCCATTTGACCCTACAATATCCATAAAGATTGAGCATAGAAAAGGACCGCTCATAGCTCCTAAACCAAAAGAAAACTGAAGTCCAGCACCTGCGGCTACAAATTTATCTTTTGATATATAATCATTAGTATGTGCTAATATTAGAGAAAACATTGGTAAACTGCAAAACGAAAACAATATAAAAAATATATAGAACCATGTTTTACTTGTTGCAAGGCTACCTGGCAAATACATTTGTCTTGAAACTAATATTGCAAATATAGAAAATATTGCAGCACCAAAACTTGCATAGACTATAACTTTTCTTCTATCATACATATCAGATATTTTTCCAATAGGAAATTGAGCGACAGCACCTGAAATAGCTAAAAGAAAAGTTACAATTGATATTTCTAAAATTGTAAAATTCATTGAGGTTGCGTATACCGCTAACAATGTAAACAATGCTGACTGTATTGTTCCATAAAATAAAGAACTTACCATGCCAAATGGTGAAGCTTCATATAATCCTTTTAAAGACATTGCTTTAATTCGTTTAAATGTTGGTGGCTTTTTTTTTGTCAATAAAATAGGGATTAATGCAACAGATGTAATAACAGAAACCAATATAAAAGGTTGAAAACTTTTAGGAGTACTAAAATTAAGTAAGAACATACCAATACCCATTGCACCATAAAGTATTACCATATAGATAGAGAGTACACTTCCTCTGTTTTTGTTACTTGATCTATCGTTTAGCCAACTTTCAGCAACTGTATAAATACAAACCATGCTTATCCCAGTAAATACTCTAAGTAAAAACCAGACGAAAGGATTGATTATAATTGAGTGTAACAAAATTACTAAAGATGCCAAAGATGCAAATGCAGCAAAAACTCTTATATGTCCAACTCTAGAAATGATAATTGGTATTGTTGCAGCTCCTATAAAATAACCAACAAAATATCCAGACATCATAAATCCTGTAGCAGTTAAACTAAATTCTTCCTGAACAGCTCTAACACCAAGAAGAGATCCCTGGAAACCGTAGGCCATCATTATAAAACCCATTCCTAAAAATAACGCCCAAGAATTTTTTAAAACTTTATTCATAAAGATGCTGTAATTATTTGCGATGTATTATTAAATCAAGTCCTAATTGTGACAAGCTCAAGAATTTTTAAGTTTTAAAAAGGAATGTATGGCAATTGTAATAATTATAACTATACCACCAAAAAGAGTTTCAATACTTGGCTGTTCCTTGATAATCATCCAAACCCAAATTGGACCAATGATGGTTTCTAATAAGAAAAACAAGTTTACTTCAGCAGCAGTTATAAATCTCGGTGCTATTGTCACTAATACAAAAGGTATTGCAACACAAAGTATGCACATTAAAGGGACAATAAGAAGATCTTTATCTTGAAGCACAAAACTTTCAATAAACAATAAAGCAAACGAGGCAACAAATAATTTTCCTACAACGGCAGCTGGAACTAAATTTTTTGATTTTGCAGATCTGATAGTTATGGCTCCTACAGCCAAACCTATAGCTGTAATGAAACCTAATATATCGCCATAAAAATTACCCATTTTAAGAGAGTCAAAGAAAATATAGAGTATAGCAAAAAAAGTGATGACAATAGAGATCCAAGTTTTTTTATCTGGTGGTTCTTTTAAAAAAATAGCTCCAAGAATAGCTGATAAAAGTGGAGCAGTAGCGATCATTACTAAAGTATTCGCTACGTTAGTATTTTGAATAGAAACAACAAAAGTAATATTTGTTATGCTAAAAGTTATTACATATATTATTCCATGGTAGCCACTATCAAAAAGAATCTTAAAAAAATTTAATTTGTAAATTAATATCATTCCTAAAAATACAGTGAAAAATGGAATTATTCCTCGATAGAAAACTAAACCCCAGGTATCAACATTAGATAACCTTATAAATAAAGAGTCTGGTGTAATAAACAGCACTGCAACAAAAGCTAACAGGGAACCTTTTTGTTGATCAGTTAGACCTTTCATGCTTTTAATTCTTTCCAAAAAACTTTCGCAAGATTTATTTTTGAAAGATCGAATAGAGTTTTTAATCCAGTTGGGGAAGTTACATTGATATCTCCATTAAGTTTTCCATCTATAAAATCAATTCCAGCGAAAAAAATTTTTTCTTTTTTTAAATCTTTGGCAATGAGTTTTGAAACTTTTTTTTCGTATGCATTAAGAGTAGTATTTACTGGTTTAGCACCCTTGCTCATATTACTTAAAAATGAGCCTTTTTTTGGAATTCTAGATATTACACCTTTTATTTTTCCATTAATTAAAAATACTCTTTTATCTCCTTTACTAATTTCATGTAAATATTTCTGACACATTATATGGTGATGTTTCTTTATAAATTTTTTTATGAATTTTGAGTCAAATTTATCTAATAAATGAATGTCATTACCACCAAAACCGTGAATAGGTTTAATGACAATTTTTTTATTTTTTTTAATAAACTTTTTAATTTCATCAATATCCTGGGAAAAAATTGTATTTGGCATAAATTTTTGATATCTAGCAGAGTAAAGTTTTTCTGAAATATTTCTTATAGATCCTGGATTATTAATTATTTTTACTTTGTCTTTAATCATATCCAAAATATAAGTATTAGAAATATATTGAAGATCAAAAGGAGGATCTTGTCTGATCAAAATGAATTTACTTTTAGATAATATTAATTGTTTTTTTTTTGATATTTCAATAAATTTTTTTTTATTATAATTAAATTTAATAAAAAAACCTTTGGCGACTACTTTAGAATTAATTATTGATAAATCTTGAGGTTCATAATAAAAAATTTTGTATTTTTTTTTTTGAATTTCATTTGCGAGAAATAAAGTTGTATCTGTTTTAGGATTTAGTGTAGCAGGGTGGTTTCCTTGGATGGTAACAATTTTATTTGTCATACAATTCATTTAAATCTTCATTTTTTGAAAATCTATTAATCATATGATCTGCATTTGTGGTTTTATTATCTACTAATTTTTGTAAGTGATTTAAAAACAAGGTTTCATTTTTTTGACTCTTATTTAAAATATCTCTATTCTCTAAACCCTTTCTAGATAATTTTAATAGAATTGATGACCAATGAAGAAGATCTTTGCCCATAAGTTGTGTATTAAATCCTTTTTGTGGAGCTTCAAGATAAGCGTTAATTATTTTATCCTTTTCCCATTTGGAAATTACTTCATAAACTTCGTCGATATTTCCGTATAACATACCAATATAAAAAGCAGGGCCCGAACATAAACAATCCCAACCACAAGTATCCATAGATCTTAGCTCAATGTATTTTTTTAATCTATTTTCTGTGAATATAGTGCTTAAATGAATTGACAAATCATTTTCATTAGGACGTCGATTATTAACCTCACTAATTTTCCCATTCATGAAATCTTTAAAAGTATATTTATGTCCTGAAATATAAGTGTCTTTTTCTTGAATAAATAAAATTGGGAAATTCATAATAAAATCTGCATATTTCTCAAAATTTAACTCCTCAAAAAAAATTTTTGGCAACCCCCCACGAGAAGTATTTTGCCAAACTTTTGATCTATAAGATAAATATTTACTCTTTTTTTTTTCAATTATTGATGAGTTAGCAAATAAGGCAATTGATATTGGAACTATCGAATTAACGATTTTAAATTTTTTAGAAAAATCATCTTCTGAATTGTAATCAATATTTAATTGTGTTCCACATGTCCTATACATCATATCTAAGCTTGACTCTCCTCCTGAGGGCATATCTTTTGTCATTAATTTGTATCTTTGTTTTGGATTATTTGGAATTTCATTAAGTTTAGATATTGGATCAAATCCAGCACTAACTATACTGATATTCAATTTTTTAGTTACTTGTTTAAGTTCAAAAAGATAATCTTGTGATTCTGCACATGCCTCGTGAATATGTTTTAGCTTTTCACCTGACAACTCTATTTGATTTCCTGGTTCAAGAGTGATGTTTTTACCACCTTTGTTTAGAGCAATTATATTATCTTTCTCGTAAATCGGGTTCCAACCAAATTCTAATAAAGCTGCAAACATTTCTTTTATCTTTAAATAATTAATTCGCTTATTATTACTAAAGAGAAACTTTTCATGTTCGATACCAATTTTTAAATTTTTAGTATCTTTAATCCCGCTCTTGAAATATTCTATTATTTGATTTTTTGAACTAATCATTGTCATTTAAATATTACTTTTTTTCTAAATTTAAAGTAAAGAATATGGTTTTCTAGAAAATATCCTTTTAACCATAGGAGCAAAGTCCTCTAAGGTCATACTTTTATAATTTGGATCAAATGAAGCTTGGTCCCATTTTTCACAAAAATTTACTGCATCTTCATAATATTCGTGATCTTTATATTTTTCTCTTTGATTCTTATTCCCCCCCAAATGATGTGCATAATAATACATTTGAAATTCTCCATGTTTTTCTATTATCCAATGTGTCTTTTTACTAACATAAGGTTTTAAAACTGCCGCTGCATATTCAGAATGATTCATAGGTGCTAATTCATCTCCAATGTCATGTAATAAAGCTGCAACAACCATTTCTTCATCAGCTTTATCATTAAAAGCTCTAGTTGCTGTTTGAAGAGAATGTTCAAGTCTTGAAATTTTGTAGCCCTCAAGAGTTGAATTAAGGCTTTTCATAAAATTTAAAATTCTATCAGCTGTTCCATCTATATATTCTTTTTCATATTTATCCAGTAAAAGATACTCATCTTTAGTTCCAGATTTCATTTCTGTAAAATTAACAGTTTTCATTTAATTATTTGATGCAGTACTTAGCAATGATAGCTGAGTTATTTTACTATCACCAAGCTCATCTATTGGTTTAACTGGGTAATCACCAGTAAAATAATGATCTGTAAGTTGGGGGTAATTTTGATTTCTATTTTCAAAACCGACAGCTTTATACATGCCATTAACTGATAAAAATGAAAGAGATTTTGCTCCAATATATTCACAAATCTCATCATTATTTTTGTTAGCTGCAAGCAATTCTTTTTTTGTTGGAGTATCTACTCCATAAAAATCAGGATATCTTATCTCAGGACAGGCAATTTTAACATGCACTTCTTTTGCTCCAGCATCATATAACATTTTTACTATTTTATGAGATGTGGTTCCTCTAACTAATGAGTCATCAACTAATATTATTTTTTTATCTTTAATAGCTGATTTGTTCGCATTAAGTTTTAACTTTACTCCAAGACTTCTAATTTGTTGACTTGGTTCAATAAATGTTCTGCCTACGTAGTGATTTCTTACAAGACCTAATTCAAATTTTTTATTAAGAAATTGCGCAAAACCTAAAGCTGCAGCATTTCCTGAGTCTGGAACTGGAACAATAATATCAGCCTCAGTTTTATTTTCTTTTGCTAACTCTGCACCTAAATTCTTTCTATGTTCATAAGCAGTTTTACCATTAAGCACACTATCCGGTCTTGCAAAATATATATATTCAAAAACACAGGGTCTTATTTTTTTTGGTGGAAAAGGTTTGATACTTTTTAATTGATCGTTTTCAATCAAAACTATTTCTCCATTTTCAACCTCTCTTACATACCTTGCGCCAATTATATCTAGCGCACAAGTTTCAGATGCTAAAACATAACTATTTTTTAATTTACCGATAACTAAAGGTCTTATTCCATAGGGATCTCTAACACCAACTAAAGATGTTTGAGTCAGCATGACGAGAGAATATCCTCCTTGAATTTGAAAAATTGCATCTACAATCTTATCTATAGTTTTTGCTCTTTTTGATCTGGCAATTAATTGAACAATAGTTTCAGTATCAGACGTAGTATAAAATATTGCACCATCCTCAACTAATTTTTTTCTTAAAGATATTGAATTAGTTAAATTTCCATTATGTGAAACACCAATACCGCCTGCATTAGTATCAGCAAAGAAGGGTTGGATGTTTCTAAGTGTATTTTCTCCTGTTGTGCTATATCTATTATGACCAATCGCAAAATTACCAGGTAATTTTTTTAAAACTTTTTCTTTATTAAAATTATCACCCACAAGTCCAAACCTTTTTTC
>CACJXB010000033.1:0-6223 GCA_902597265.1 uncultured Pelagibacteraceae bacterium
TAAGCAGTATCTAATTTATACTCTTCTATTCCTTCTGCTCCAGAATCTGAACCAATTAAAAACATTTTAGTTCCATCTGAACTTAATTTTAAACCAATTACATCTTCATCTTCGTCTGAATGAGTACATTCGTTAGAATTTTTCGTAGCTGTTGAGACGTCAAAACCTACTGTTAAATCAAATTCCAAAACTTTATTTTGGCTTGAGCCAGAGATGAACATTTTGGTTCCATTTGCGTTAAATGCTATCCCATGAGCAATTCTTTGAGCAATATCTTTGTTGTCAACAAATCCACTTACAGCTCCAAAAGCATTAACATTTACAAATATGAAAATGATTATGAAAGTTATTTTTTTTATAAGTTTCATTTATAGTTTTTATTTTTTTTTGGCGAACTATATCAACTTATCTTTTAGATCAAAAGCAGTCATTAACTCATTCCATTCTCGCTTAGATAATCCTGATTTTTCAGCATCAATTTCTTCCCCACCAATCAATTTTTGAATTATCTTTTTGCCTTTTGAGGATACTTCAGTTCCACCCACTCTATAATCTATGAATGCATCATATGTAATTGGGACCCATTTTTTTACTGTATCAAGCATAGCATCCGCATAAGCTCTTATTTCATATTGTGCATGGTGGTCAGCTCTTAACCTTAAAAAATTCATTAAGTTTAAAAGATCTGTTTTCCAGTACCACTGAGTATAAGTGTTTAGAGTTAAATTCATTCTTGCAAGCTCTCTTGCTAAACCAACTTGTTTTTCATCAATGACTGAACCATCGTATCTTTCATTAAGCATCGTTTCATAATTATCATATGTTTGTTCAGCATCTTTTTTTAATAAATCTAAAACTTTTTTTGCTTGATCTCCTGTAAGGATATCTCCTCTTCCTTGTCGATTGCTTTGAGATTGTGCTGCTAAGTTTTCAACAGCTGGTAAATAAAACTCTTTATCTAAAATAGAGTATCTTGCTGAATATTCATTCACATTTGCAGTTCTGTGTCTTATCCATTGTCTAGCAATAAAAATTGGAAGCTTGACGTGATACTTAATTTCACACATTTCAAATGGAGTACTATGCCAGTGCCTCATTAAATATTTAATTAAACCTGAGTCAGTTGAAACTTTTTTTGTACCTTTACCGTAAGATACTCTAGCTGCCTGGACAATTGATGTGTCATCACCCATGTAATCAATTACTCTTATAAATCCGTGATCTAGAATTGGTATCGCCTCATATAAGATGTTTTCAAGTTCAGCTACTGTTACTCTTTTAGTTTTATTTTCTTGAGACTGTTGATCCTTAATTTCTTGTTGTTGTTCTTGAGTTAATTTCATGAATAATTTATTGAATCTTAATCAATTACTTTTATATTAAACATGTTGGTTTTCCAACTATGACGATAAACGAATTTCGTAATAACCATTGCGGACGTGGGGGCAGTACCCACCACCTCCACCATTTACAACTTATGGGGGTGAACCAGAATCGACGAGTGACTAAAAGCTATTCTTTCGTTCGGAATTGTTCCACCGTAACGGGCTAATTTATAATTGCTAACGAAAGTTACGCACTTGCTGCTTAATTAACTTTGTTAATTAAGTAAACGGGGTTCGGGGCACCTGGCAACAGAACGCCCCTATAAATAATAGATAGATAAATGCAAACATTAATTATTTTAATACTTGTGATAGTTGTTGCTTGGATACTTTTCAGACCCTTTTCAAAAAATGAACTAGAAAGACATAAAGATAAAGACTGGCCAGATATGAATTTATGAAACTAAAACGCAAATTTTAATTTTATTTGTTAACAAATTTACTTAAATCTGGTTTAAAATAATTTGGTCCTTTCATAACTTTACCAAATTCGTTGTAAATGGGTTTTCCGTCTTCACCTAATTTACTCATATTTGAGTTTTGAACTTCATTAAAACATTTGTCTAAATCTATGCCAAAAGCATGTCCTGCACCATAAGTTACATATAATAAATCAGTTAACGCATCAGCAACTTCTAGCAAATCATTGTTAGTCATAGCTTCTTTCAATTCATCAAGTTCCTCTTGAATTAAGCTAATTCTTAGTTGGTTGATTTTTTCAGTACTAAATGAAGGTTTATTTTTAACTTCTTGTCCAAAAGTTTTCATAAATTCACCAACTTTATTGAAATTTGTCATTTTGCTCCTGTAAGTTTATTAAATTTTAATATATAGATAAATAACATCTATCAATGAAATTAAGAAAAGAATTCGACAGTATAGGTTCAATAAATGTTCCTAATGATAAATACTGGGGAGCTTCTACTCAAAGATCAAAAAAATATTTTGATATAGGTGAGTTTTTAGTAAGGCCAGTTTTAATCAAATCTATTGCTATAATCAAAAAAGCAGCTGCAAAAGTTCATGCAAAAGAAAAACAAATCTCTTCAAATCTTTCAAGAGCAATAATAAAAGCTTCTGATGAAGTTATCTCTGGTAAATTAGATGAGCATTTCCCACTTAAAGTTTGGCAGACTGGATCTGGTACACAAACTAATATGAACGTAAATGAAGTCATAGCTAATAGAGCTATTGAAATTTTAGGGGGCAGAAAAGGTACAAAAAAACCAGTCCATCCAAATGATCATGTTAACAAATCTCAATCTACAAATGATGTTTTTCCCACAGCTATGCATATCGCAATAGCCTTAGAAACTCGGAGTAAATTGTTGCCTTCTTTAGAATTATTAAATAAAGAACTAAAAAGAAAAGTTTCTCAATTTCAGAACATAATTAAAGTTGGAAGAACTCACCTTCAAGATGCAACTCCATTATCTCTTGGACAAGAGTTTTCTGGTTATCAATCACAGCTCCAGGAGTGTATTATAAGAATTAAAAATGCTTTAAATGAAATATATTTTTTAGCTCAAGGTGGAACAGCTGTTGGAACTGGAATAAATAGCAAAAAAGGTTTTGATAAAAAAATTATTAATGAAATAAAAAAAATAACAAGAATTCCATTCAAGCCTACTAAAAATAAATTCGCTGCTTTAGCTGCACATGATGAAATAGTGAATTTTTCTGGTACCTTAAACACAACAGCAGTCTGTTTAATGAAAATTGCAAATGATATTAGATTCTTAGGCTCTGGGCCTAGAGCTGGATATGGAGAACTTATCTTACCAGCTAACGAACCTGGCTCATCAATTATGCCAGGTAAAGTCAATCCAACTCAATCAGAGGCTGTTACCATGGTCTGTGTAAAAGTAATTGGAAATCACAATGGAATTACAATGGCTGGTTCACATGGTCACTTTGAGTTAAATGTATTTAAACCTTTAATTGCTCACAACATATTACAATCTATAGATCTCTTAGCTGATAGTTCAAAAAATTTTTCTTTATATTGTATTAAAGGACTTAAAGCTGATAAAGAAAAAATCAAAAACTATTTAGATGACTCTTTAATGTTAGTCACTGCTTTAGCTCCAAGAATTGGTTATGATAACGCGGCAAAAATTGCGAAAAAAGCATTAAAAAACAAAACTACTTTGAAAATTGAAGCCTTAAACTCAGGTCTTATTGATGAAAAAGATTATGATAAGATTGTTGTTCCTAAAAAAATGATTTATCCAAAATAAATTTTAAAGAATTCATTTATAAAATTTTTAAAAGTAACTTTATTAAAAACTTTGGTGTTTAAATTAAAATCATCAATAAATTCCTCGATGTTTTCATTTTTTTTTTTATCAATTGTTAAATTATCAAAACTAATTTTTTCTTGAGTAAAATTATAATTAAAATCAAATTGAATTTGTTTGATTTTTTTTCTGAATTTTTTATTTATCTGAAAAGAACTATAAAAATCATTTATATCTTTTATATCTACATTGATTCTTCCCGTTAGAAAAATCTCACCTTGATCATAACTTATTAAGCTCTCGTTAAGATTAACTATCAAATCATCTTTCCACATTACATAAGAGTCTGAAAGATTTATATCTCCACTCTCTATTTCTAATTTCAAAAAAAAATCATTCAATTCATCAATATTTATTATATCTTTAACTTTTAAATTAATATTTATATTCAAATTTTGATTATTTAGTAATTCAGATTTTATTAATTCAATTAAGATAGAGTCATTATTGAATAAATGCTTTGTACTTAATCCCTCATAATTAAAATTAGCTTGCAAATAAAATGGCTTAAATTCTATAAGACCGTCATATTTATTTTTTTGATTTTTAGTAACAAAATTTAAAGAATTTTTTTTTAGTTCATACTTTAGTGAAGTAGTTTTATTAATAAACAATATATCTAATAATCCATTTTTAGTTTCTTCATCATAATACACAATGTTTTCAACATTAAGTCTTATCTTTTTTGAGTTAAATTTTGAGTCAACTAGTTTATTAAATTTATCATTTTTAATTACTAATTTATAAGGTAAATTAAAAACTTCATTTTCAGAAGATAAAACATTTACTAAATTTATTGAGTCATAATAAAATTCACTTTTTTTAATCTTATTTATAAAAAGCGTTTCATCGTAACTATCTTTAAAAAAGATATTACTGTTCTTGAAAATAATTTTATTATCACTTGGTTCTGTTTTTAAAAGTTCTTGAAAAAAAATTAAATCATCTTTGTAAAAATTAAAATCTGTTTTTTGAAATACTAAATCTTTTACTTTAAAACTGTCTTTTGAAAAAAATCCATTTGATGCAATGAAAACCTTAAAATTTTCTACTAAACCAACTTCTTTTTCATTACGTAAGATTACTGCATTTTTTGCTACAAAGTGAGGTTTTGGAAGAAGACTATAATCAATCTTTTCATTAATCTTAATTTCAATATTATAATTTTTTAAAATTTGATTCTGTATTTTATTTTTAACTTCATTTTTATTATAAAATGTTGGAATTAAAAAATATGATAATATCAAAATAACTGAAATACCTAGAAATAAAATTGCTTTACTATTGTTAGTAAACTTGATTTTTTTGATATTTGATTTGAAAGACCTGAGACCATTAAAGAAGTTTTCTAACGTGTTATTTACTGCTAAAAACTTAGACTGTAGTTTTTTAATAAATTGATTATGTTTAGGCATAATATTTTAAGGAAGTTATAATTAATAATTTTAAATGGTAAACTCTGATTTTCTAAAAAATCTTAATAAATCACAAAAAGATGCTGTAAACTATCTTGATGGACCATTATTAATCGTTGCTGGCGCAGGTTCAGGCAAAACTAAAGTTCTTACAAGTCGAATTGCTAACATTATTAAACAAAAAAAAGCATTTCCAAACCAAATACTTGCTGTCACTTTTACAAATAAAGCAGCAAAAGAAATGCAAAATAGAGTAGGTAGGATTCTTGGATCAAGTGCGACTGGACTATCTTGGCTGGGAACTTTTCACTCTATTTGTGCAAAACTTTTAAGAAAACATGCATCAGCTGCAGGACTAAATTCTAATTTTACTATTATTGATACAGATGATCAAATGAGGCTAATTAAGAATATTTGTAAATCTGAAAATATTGATGTTAAAAAAATATCACCAAAATATATCATTGCTATAATTGATAAATGGAAAAATCGAGGCTTCTACCCTAATGAAGTTGTTATTAATTATAAAGATATATATGAAAAAGTTATACTACCTGTTTATAAAATTTATCAACAAAAATTAGTTGAGTTAAATAGCTGTGACTTTGGAGATCTCATTTTACACACAGTCAAAATTTTAGAAAAAAATTTTGATATTCAAGAATTATATAAGAAAAATTTTAAATACATCTTAGTCGATGAATATCAAGATACAAATTTTATACAAAGTAAATGGTTAAATCTTTTAGCAAATGATAAACAAAATATTTGTTGTGTAGGTGATGATGATCAATCTATCTACAGTTGGAGAGGTGCTGAAATTAAAAATTTTTTAGAATTTGATCAAATTTACTCAAACACAAAAGTAATCAGGCTCGAGCAGAATTATAGATCAACTCAAAATATTTTATCTGTTGCCTCTAATCTTATTTCAAATAATCAAAATAGAGTAGGCAAAATACTTAAAACTGTGATAGAAGGTGGTGATCTTGTAAAACTAAATTGTTTTAAAAACGGCAAAGATGAAGCAGTTGGTGTATCAGATGAAATTGAAAAAATTAAAAAACAATTTTCATTAAATAATATCGCTATTCTTGTAAGAGCAATTTTTCAAACTAGAGAA
>CACJXB010000034.1:0-5463 GCA_902597265.1 uncultured Pelagibacteraceae bacterium
AATTTAGCCCACCCTCTGTTGTAATCTCATTTCTATTTTCAGGCACAATACAAATAAAATCAGGTTTAATTTTTAGAGCTATATCTACGATATTTTTGTTAGTTGATATTTCTAAATTTACTGGAACTTTTTTAAGTAAACAAATTTTTTTTGCATCTAAATCTTTAATGTGTCTTCTATCCTCTCTTAAATGAATTGTAATTGAATCTACTCCAACATTTAATAAAAATTTTGCAGCTGTAATTGGATCTGGATGAACTTCACCTCTTGCGTTTCTAACTGTAGCTACATGATCTATATTTACTCCTAACCTTTTCACTTAACAAACCTACTTCCAGGTGTAGTTATCGGTATAGATTTCAACTCTTTTGGCAATCTGTTTTTTCTAAAAGTTGGAACATTTATGCGTAAATGTGAAATTATTTTTTTTTTTATTTTTAATGTTTTTTTTGATGATCTATCAATGATAGCAGCAAATCCTACTAAATTCGCTTTGGCATTTTTAATTAACTTTAAACATTCCATACTTGATTTACCTGTTGTTATTACATCTTCAACTATTAAAACTTTAGCGCCTTTATTTATGCTAAAACCTCTTCTAAGCGTAAACTTACCTTTTACACGTTCACAAAAAATTGTTTCTTTTTTTAAAATTTTACCTATTTCATATCCAATTATAATTCCACCCATTGCTGGGGATAATATAATGTCAAATTTCTTTACATTTTTTTTTATTTTTTTTGCAAGAGAATTACATATTTTATCAGCGTGGTATGGTTGGCTCAATAATTTAGCACACTGAATATATTTAGAGGAATGTAAACCTGATGATAAAACAAAATGTCCTTCTAATAATGCATTAGTTTTTCTTAAAATATTTAAGGATTTTTTGTGTGAAAGCATTTCTTTTATCTTCGTGTCTAATTATTTTAAATTTTATACCTTTTTGCTTAAGCTCTGCAATAAAATTAGTAAAATTTTTTAAATCTCTGATAATTAATTGAAATTTAAAATTTATGTAATTGGGGTTTTTTCCTACCATTTCTAAATTAGATATATTCAATTTATGTTGTCCAATCAAAGAACTTACATTACCTAATTGGCCAGGTTTATCAGGTAAAGAAATCCATAGTGTAGTATTATATTTTTTAACTCTTTCCTGTTTTTTTTCTCCTTTATCATGCCAATATCTTCTAATAGCTGATCTAGCTTTCCCTGTTTTTGTAATCGGTATCCAATGAAGTGATGGGGAATTACTTTTAGATGTTAGGATCTTTACAGTATCTCCATTCCTCAAAATAGATTGAAGCTCACTTTTATTTCCATTAATTTCACATCCTATTGCTGTATCACCCACCTTAGTATGAACTGCATATGCAAAATCTATAGGTGTTGCATCTTTTGGAAGCTTGATGACTGATCCTTTTGGTGTAAAGCAGAACACATTTTCCTGAAACATCTGTAATTTTGTGTATTCATATGAATGTTCTGGATTTTCATTTTTTTCAATTATTTCAACTAAATCTTTCAACCAATCATATTCTTTCCAAGTCAAAGAATTAAATTTTTCTGATGATTTATATTGCCAATGAGATGCTATTCCTCTTTCAGCAAAATCATGCATTTCTTTAGTTCTAATTTGAATTTCAATTGGTTTTTTAAATGAACCAATTACAGCTGTATGTATAGATTTATATCCATTGATTTTTGGTGATGAGATATAATCTTTAAATTTTCCTGGTATACAATTCCAATTTTTATGTAAAATACCTAAAGACTTATAACAATCGTCTATATTCTCCAGAATAATCCTAAAACCAATAATGTCTGTTATTTGTTCTAATGAAACTCTTTTTTTTTGTACTTTTCTCCAAATTGAAAACGGTGTTTTTTCTCTTCCATAAATCTTTGGTTTAATATTATTTTGATTTAATAATTCATCAATTTCGTTAGAGAGAGTTTCAAAAATATCTTTTTTGTCTAATTTAATTTTATCAAGTCTTTTTTGGATTAATAATCTTGCATCATGATTAAGAATTTCAAAAGACAGGTCCTCTAATTCATCTCTTATTCTGTGCATACCCATACGATCAGCTAAAGGTGCATAAATCTCCATTGTTTCCTGCGCAATCCTTTTTCTTTTATCTTCACGACTAATAGCTTTAATAGTTCTCATATTGTGTAACCGATCTGCAATCTTTACAAGTAAAACTCTTATATCTTTTGATGTAGCTAGGATTAACTTTCTAAAATTTTCAGCTTTTGAGCTAGAGGATGCAGTATTTTCTAAAACTGAGATTTTTGTAACACCATCTACTAAATCTGCAACTTCAACTCCAAATTCGCCTTTAATTGTCTCATAAGTTGCATATGTGTCTTCTATAGTATCATGCAACAAGCCTGTTGCTATTGTTGCACTATCTAATTTTAAATCTGTTAAGATATTAGCAACTTCTATAGGGTGAACAGAATATGGATCACCGGACGCTCTTTTTTGATTGCTATGTGCTTTGACTGCAAATTCAAACGCTTTATTTAATTTTTCAGGATTAAGAAATTTATTATAAACTTTAACTTTATTTATTAATTCTTCAGAGTTTTGCATCTGTTTACTATATCATTAAATTAGATTTGTTTAATAGATGTAATATTTTTTTTTGGCAGTGTCAAAATTAGTCTTTTTATGTGACGTTTTAATCTTGGATGAACCCATTTTTTATTAATTTCAAATAATGGAATTAAAACAAAATTACGGTTATGCATTCTTGGGTGTGGCAAATGAATACTACTATTCATAATTTTTTGATCATAATCCAAAATGTCAATATCGCATTCTCTTGGAGAGTTTTTAACAGATTGTTTTCGTCCCAAAGAAACTTCAATTTTTTTACAAACTTGCATTAAATTCTTAGGAGCTAGGTAAGTTTTAACTTCCAAAACAATATTGATATATTTTGGCAGGTTTGGATTTGGCCAAGATAGAGTTTCATAATAACTTGAGGACTTCAAAATTTTAATTCCTTTTTCTAAAAGTTTTATTTTTGCTAATTCAATATTAATTAATCTATTCCCTAAATTAGAGCCCAAAGCTAAATAGACTAATCTAACTTGATTTTCTGATATATCTTGCCTTGTCACGGTTCCAATCCCTTGTTTTTTTTGCCGAACGCTTATCATATTGTTTTTTTCCTTTAGCAACAGCTAGTTCAATTTTAGCTTTTCCTTTTTTAAAATACATTTTAGTTGGGATTATAGTAAATCCTTCTCTCTGTATTTTTCCAATAAGCTTATTAATTTCTTTTTTGTTTAATAATAATTTTCTTTCATCTGAGGGTTTATGATTTGTATAACTGGCTTGTTTATATGAGGCAATATGAGAATTAATCAAAACTATTTCATTATTTTTTTCAACCGCATATGAATCTGCTATATTTACCTTGCCTTCTCTTACGGACTTTATTTCAGATCCTTTTAAAACAATTCCAGCTTCAATCAAATTTTCAAAAAAATAATTGAAGCTAGCTTTCCTGTTTAAACAAATAATCTTTAAACCATTATTGGTTTTTTTTCTCATTAGATCAATTTTGCGGAAAGAAGAGCTTCTTTTACTATTTTTTTTGTATCATCTGTAACTTTAACTAATGGTAGCCTTACCTCATCATCACATAAATTTAATAATTTCGCTGCATATTTAACTGGACTTGGATTGCTTTCAACAAACATAGCATGATGAATAGGTTGTAATATCTTATTTAATCTTTCTGCTTCTTTTAATTCATTATCAGTTTCTAACTTTGAAAATTTTTGAAAATCTGAGCAAAGTTTTGGAACAATATTAGCAGTAACACTTATGGCCCCTACTCCACCTCTTTTATTAAATTCAAGCGCATTATCATCATTGCCAGTTAATTGTATAAAATCTTTACCCATCATTTTTAATGTTTGATCAACTCTATTAAGATCACCTGTTGCATCTTTTACTCCAACTATATTTTTTAATTCATAAAGTCTCGCCATTGTATCAACAGACATATCTATTACCGATCTTCCGGGTATATTATAAATTATTATTGGAATTCCACATTTATCATTTATAGATTTGTAGTGTTGATATAAACCTTCTTGTGTTGGTTTGTTATAATAAGGTGTAACTATCAATGCTCCATTGGCCCCAATTTTTTCAGCGTGTGTCGTTAATGATATTGCTTCTTCTGTAGAATTTGATCCAGTGCCTGCAAATACAGGTAATTTTCCTTTACTCTCTTTGACACACAATTCAATAACTTTTTCATGTTCATCATGACTTAAAGTTGGAGATTCACCAGTAGTTCCAGCTGGCACAAGGCCATTTGTACCATTTTGGATATGAAAATGAATCAACTTGATGTAAGTTTCAACATCAAGTTTATTATTTTTAAATGGAGTGACTAAAGCTACATTTGAACCTTTAAACATAAATACTTATAACATAGATTACTGATTCATAAAGATTATGTTCAAAAAAATATCATATTTAATTACAACATTAATACTAATAAATATAGTTAATTTAGTTTCAGCAGATATTGTCCCAATTAAAAAACCTTCACAATCTAAAGAGGAAAAAGAAAAAAAATTAATGGTTGATGTGCTAAAACCTCTTCCAAAACCAGTTATTAAAGATCAAATTAAAAAAATAGATAAAAAAATTGAACCAGAAATTCCTAAGGTTGCTGGGATAATTTTACCCAAAAAAAAACCTATAATAGCTGGAAAAAAATCATTAGAAACAGTTAAAAAATCAAAATTTTACAGTAAAAAAGATTTTACAATAGCAAGAAAAGCTTTTTCAGAAATGAAAAAAGCAAAATGGACTGATGCACTAAAAACTGCAAAAAGAGCTAGAGATAAATCCGTATATAATTTCATCCAATGGAGGCATCTCTTGACAAAAGGAAACAGGGCTTCTTTTTACGATTACAAAACATTTATTGATAAAAATGAAAATTTTCCAAGAATTGGCAGGGTTAAATATTTGGCTGAACACAAATTATCTACTGATAAAATCTCACCAAATAAAATAATTGATTGGTTTGGACCAAACGAACCACTAAGTGGATTTGGTAAAATGATTTTAGGAGAAAGTTTAATTTTAAAAGGTAATAGGGAAGAAGGAGTAAAATTAATTAAAGAAGGTTGGGTTAATGCTGAATTAAATAAATCACAACTACGATTTTATAGAAAAAAATTTCGTAAATTTTTAGACGCAGATGATTACATTAAAAGAGCTGATTATTTAGCATGGAATAATAAATATTGGGATTTAAGAAGACTTTTAAGATACTTACCTAAAGAGTATGAGCTATTATACAACGCTCGACAACTTTTAATGAGTAGATCATATGGCGTTGATAATGCAATATCAAAAGTTCCTGAAAAATTTAAAAATGATGCTGGCTTAAATTATGATCGATTAAAGTGGAG
>CACJXB010000035.1:0-5385 GCA_902597265.1 uncultured Pelagibacteraceae bacterium
TTGAATTCTAACTCCAAGCCAACCTCTTTTAGTTTCACCAAATTCAATTAATTGATCTATAACAATTTTTGCACTATTAGCTGGTATTGAAAAACCAATACCTATTGAACCACTTCTCCCCAATATAGCAGTGTTGATTCCAATTACATCTCCATTCATATCAAATAATGGTCCCCCTGAGTTTCCAGAATTTATGGAGGCATCAGTTTGAATATAATCTTCATATCTTGATAATCCTATTGATCTATTTCTTGCTGAAATTATTCCTGAAGTTACTGTTCCACCTAGGCCAAAAGGATTTCCAATTGCAATTACCCAATCTCCAATTCTTGCTTTATCAGAATCTCCAAATTTTACTGTAGTAAACTTTTCATTAGTTTGTAATTGTAAAACTGCAATATCTGATAAAGGGTCAGCACCAATTACCTTTGCCTCGTATTCTTTCTCACCATTAACTCTAACAATTATATCCTCTGCATCTTGAATTACATGATTATTTGTTACTACTAAACCTTTTGCATCTATTATAAATCCAGATCCTAAAGCAGATGTTTGTCTCTCTTGGGGTGTGCCAAACTCTTTAAACATATCCTCAAAAGGAGATCCTGGTGGAAATTGAAAACCAGGAAATGGATTACTTCTAGTAACAACAGTTTGAGTTGTTGAAATGTTAACAACTGATGGCATTAATTTTTCAGCTAAATCTGCAAAAGACGCAGGAACACTTTTCGAGGAAGAATTTAAAGGAAAAGCGAAAATTAGAATAAAAGTAAATATTAATCTTTTGATCATATACATCTTAATTTTTTGTATAATAAATTATAACAAATCCAATTATTGCAAAAATTAACCCACCTATTCTTAACTGATTAGCTTGTATTAATTCTAACTTTTTTAACATACTTTTCATTTTTGATGGAAATATGGCATATAAAATGCCTTCTATAAATAAGAATAGACCGAAGGCTATGATCAGCTCCTTCATATAAAAATTACTCTGGTTTAGTAGGCTGTTTTATATTTCCAAAAAATTTAAAAAATTCACTATCAGGTGATAATATTAAAGATGTCTCTCCACCTATCAGAGCTTTTTCATAAGCTTGCATTGCTCTATAAAATGCAAAGAATTCTGGATCTTGTCCAAACGCTGCAGCAAAGATATTGTTTCTTTTACCATCTCCTTCACCTTTCATAATCTCTGATTTTTTTTGAGCATCCGCCAATATCACTGTTACTTCTTTATCAGCAGTTGATGTTATGGTGACTGCCATCTCTGCTCCTCTTGCTCTAAATTCTTTTGCTTCTCGCTCCCTTTCAGTTTGCATTCTTCTAAAAATTGCATCGCTGTTTGCTTGAGGAAGGTCTGCTCTTTTAATTCTTACATCTACAATTTTTATTCCAAAATTTTCAGCCTCTGTATTAACTCCCTCTTGAATTAGAGCCATTTGTTTAGTTCTATCCTCTGATAATAATGTTTGTAATTCTTGCTGACCAAGTACATTTCTTATTCTTGAGTTGATAATTGTTGCTAGTCTTGATCTTGCAACTCTTTCATTTCCAACTGAAATATAAAACTTAAGAGGGTCTACAATTTGAAATCTTGCAAACGCATCAACAATTAATCTTTTTTGATCGGAAGCAATAACCTCTTCTGGAGGAGTATCAAGATTTAAAATTCTTTTATCTAAGTAAACTACGTTTTGAATAAATGGAATTTTAAAATTTAATCCTGGTTTTAAAATTATCCTTTTTGGATCACCAAATTGTAGTACGATAGCTTGGTTGACTTCTTTTACTATAAAGATCGAAAAGAATGCAACAACCAAAACTGCTACTATTAAACCAGCTATTACTTTACTAATATTATTCATTTTAGTTAGTCACTTTCTTTTTTAATTCAGGTAATGGTAAATACGGTACAACACCTGAACCCGCATTTTTTTCAATAATTACTTTATCAATATCAGCTAAAACTTTTTCCATTGTCTCTAAGTACATTCTTTCTTGTGTTACAGATTTTGCATTTTTATATTCATTATAAATCGCGAGGAACCTGCTGGCTTCACCCTCTGCTTTAGCAACAACTTCTTTCTTGTAAGCTTCTGCAGCTTGTAATATTTTTGCAGCTTCACCCCGAGCTCTTGGAATTACATCGTTAGCATAGGCTTCAGCCTCGTTTTTTGATCGCTCCATATCAGCTCTTGCTGCTTGCACATCTCTAAATGCATCAATAACTTGATCTGGTGGATCAGCTTTTTGGGTTTGAACTTGAGTAATTTGAATACCACTGGTGTATTCGTCTAAAATTTTTTGAATAATTTCTTGAGTGTCAGTTTCAATTAATGATCTTCCTTCAGTTAAAATAGGTTGAATATCTGATCTTGCAATAACTTCTCTCATTGCAGTTTCAGCTGCTGCTTTTACCGTACCTTCGGGGTCTTGAATTTTAAATAAGAAATTGCCTGCATCTTTAATTACCCAAAAAACTGAAAAATCTATGTTCACAATATTTTCATCACCTGTTAACATCAAACTTTCTTGTGGTACATCAGCTACTCCACCAGATGAAGAAAATCCACTATCTCTCTCAGATCTAAAACCAATATCAATTCTATTAACCTTTGTTACTTTAGGAGTTAAAACTGACTCTACTGGAAAAGGAATGTGATAATTTAATCCTGGTTGTGTTGTCTTGACAAATTTTCCAAATCTTAAAACTACACCTTGCTCATCTGGTAACACTCTATATAGACCGCTTGCTAACCACACAAAACCTAAAATTAATAAAACTAATATTGCTTGTTTTCCTCCAGATGAACTACCACCTGGTAAAAATTTTTTTATTTTTTCTTGAAATTCTCTTATGATTTTATCGATATCAGGTGGAGTTGGTCCTCTGCCGGAACCATTACCGCCTCCTCCTCCTGGTGGTCTTCCCCAGGGACTTCCGCCTCTTTGTTGAAAATCGTCCGACATACACTATCTATATAGTGTCTAATTTACTAAAAACAAGTTAAGATCAATTTATGACTGATAAAAAGCCTGAACTTAGTGCCGCAATGAAAAGTAAGCTAGAACCTAAGGTTTTTAAAAAAAATCCGATCATTGGAACGAAATTTACCATAGCAATCTCAAGTGCTAAAGGAGGCGTTGGTAAATCTACATTTGCCACTAACTTAGCTTTGGCTTTAAAAAAAATTGGATGCAAAGTTGGTCTTTTAGATGCTGATATATATGGACCATCAATACCAAAAATGTTTGGGATTAATGAAAAGCCTAAAAGTGATGGTCAAAAGTTAGAGCCTATTATGAAATATGATATTCAATGTATGTCGATTGGATTTTTAGCTAATCAACAAACTCCCATGATCTGGCGAGGTCCTATGGTAACAAGTGCAATTAAAACATTCACTCAAAAAGTAAATTGGAAAGATTTAGATTTTATAATTGTTGATATGCCACCAGGAACAGGTGATACACAGTTAACATTTTCACAAGAGATAAAAATGGATGGTGCAATTATAGTTTCAACCCCTCAAGAAGTAGCTTTATTAGATGTTAAAAGAGGCATTAAAATGTTTGATAAACTTGGAGTTCAAATTTTAGGATTAATTGATAATATGAGTTCTTTTACTGCAGAGGATGGAAAAAAATATGCAATTTTTGGTGAAGGTGGAGTTAAAAGAACAGCAAAAGAATTTAATAAAGAATTCTTAGGTGAAATACCTATTGATCCTGAAGTTGGTAAATCTGGAGATCAAGGAAAACCAATTGTAGAGAGTAATCCAGAAAATAGAATTTCTAAAATATACCTAGATTTAGCTAATAAAATTAAGTCTAATTATTTTAAAAATTAATTAACATTCGAAATTTTTAAATACACTCCATAATCTGGGTCATCTTTAAAAAAATCATAATGGCTATCTATATTAATTTTGAAGTCATCTATTTCTTTGTTGTGTGAAAGCTGAGCTGAACTATCTTGAAAAGACATGGCATAAGAAGACCTTTGAGAACCTCTGTAATCCAAAGCAATTATAAAGCTATCATTTTTATGGTTTTGAGCTTGGTCTCTGGTGTATTTCGTCATTAAGGTTAGTCCATTATCTGAGATAAAATCAAATCCAATACCACTCGAAAAATTATGAGTAGAGCTCTCAATATTTTCTAAAGTAAAACTCTCACCATTAGATACATAAGAGAATTTTTGTTTTGAAGCTGGGCTCATATCTGCATAATACTCAAAATCAAAAAAGGGAATGAAAGATCCGGCTTCAAAATCGTAAGTATTATCTAAACTTGTTCCTAAAGATGATGTAAAGTTTCCAATATATTGGTCTTCATATTCTAAGTTCAATCCTGTAGATCCAGTTTCTTTATAAGCTCCTAAATGTGTTATTCCATAATTAATTTTCAATTTTGGTGTAAAATTTAATCGTTTATTTGAAAATGTATCTCTTAAACTTAAGGAGCCGTATAATTGTTCACCGTATCTTTCACCATCTGTTGAAGCAGAACCACTATTATTAATTAAATTAGAATTTATAAAACTCATACCTAATAAATGATCAGTAAATCTCTGTTCTCCTTTTGGTTTACTTGAATAAAAAGTTAAACCAAAAGAGCTCATATCAAGTGCACTTCCTAAAGTCCCAACATCTATATCATCAGTACCAAATCTTAATGCAATACCTCTCATGATATTATCTTCACCTTTTTTATCTGCACCAAGTGTGATTGCGGATGTATTAATATTCTTTGCAGAGGAAGCTGAGTCGTCACCAACTTTCCCAATACTGATAGTGCCCTCGCTCCAAAAAGACCAGCTTGAACTTTGATCATTTAAATCATTTGAATTATCATTTGAAAGATAAAGAGGGATTAAACTATTTGATAAGGAATTTAAAATTTCATTATTAAATTGAAACTTTATATTTTGATTTGTTAAGTTTACTCGTCCACTGTTTCGTCTTAACCACTCCATACGGTTCAATACCGGAAACGTGGTGTGTTGTATAAGTTTTTTTGTAGTTTCAGACTGTGTTTCTATAGAGGCAACATCATCTTTATTTGCAGTTGGATCGATACAATTGATCACTCCAAAACCACAAGTTAAGTTATATTCACTAACAGTTTTATTGCCTGTTTTAAAATCTAAAACAAACATTTTTAAACCATCTGAACTGAATGCTATACCTGAAACTTGCTCAACTCCATCATCTGAAACATCGTAACCCCCTTTTTTTGTTACATTAGATAAATCAAATGGTGTACTTAAATTGAATTCTTGAACTTTATCTTTTCCATGTCCTGTTATATACATTTTAGAACCATCAGAACTGAATGCTAATCCCTGTGGATTACCTTCAAGTTGTGAAAAGGTTT
>CACJXB010000036.1:0-4896 GCA_902597265.1 uncultured Pelagibacteraceae bacterium
AATTTATTTTTTTCGATATCATCATCAAAAAGATTTACATAGATTGATAAAGGCTTCGATACTCCAATTGCATAGGCAAGTTGAATTAAACATTTTTCAGAAATTTTTGAAGCAACGACATTTTTAGCAATATATCTTGCTGCATAAGCAGCTGACCTATCAACTTTTGTTGGATCTTTTCCTGAAAAAGCACCTCCACCATGAGGTGCAGCTCCACCATAAGTATCAACTATAATTTTTCTTCCAGTCAAACCACAATCACCATCTGGACCACCTATTACAAAATTTCCAGTTGGATTTACATAAAACTCTTCTTCTTTAAAATCTTCCATAAAATTTTTTGGTATTGAATTCACCATATAAGGTCTTAGTAATTCCTTAACTTGGTCTTGATTTACATCGGGAGAATGTTGAGATGAAATAACAACTGATTTTACTTTTATAGGTTTTCCATTTGAGTATTCAAAAGTGACCTGACTTTTTGAGTCTGGTTCAATGTTTTTTAATTTTCCAGATTTTCTATCATTAGCCATTAATCTTAAAATTTTATGAGAATAATGAATAGGAGCTGGCATTAAACCATCTGTCTCATTACAAGCGTAACCAAACATTATACCCTGATCTCCAGCACCTTCATCTTTATTGCCAGCTGAGTCTACTCCCATTGCAATATCTGCAGATTGAGAATGTAAATGGCTCTCAATTTTTGTTGCTTCTTTCCAAGTAAAACCATCTTGGTCATATCCTATATCTTTTATACATTCTCTAACTTTGTTAATTAATTCATCTTTTTTTATTTCAGGTCCTCTAACTTCACCTGCTAACACAACTTTGTTAGTGGTAGTAAGTGTTTCACATGCAACTCTTGAATAAGGATCTTTAGATAAATATGTGTCAACCACCATATCTGAAATTCTGTCTGATACTTTGTCTGGATGACCCTCAGAAACTGATTCACTCGTAAAAAGAAAATTTTTTAAATTACTCATTTTTGAACCTATTAAATGAAAAAATTAAAAAAATATACAATAAAATTAATATAAAGAATATTTTATTTCCATATTTAGAAAATATTGTTTGGTCTATTTCTCTCCATTTATTAAAATCAATAAAACCATCTTTTCCATAATTTATTTTATTTTCAATTTGTCCTAATGGATTGATTATTACCCCAATGCCATTATTAGAGGATCTAATTACATATTTTCCACTTTCTATTGCTCTATAAATACTGTGAACTAAATGTTGTTTTGGACCAACAGATTTTCCAAACCAACCATCTTCGGAAATATTGAAAATATAATCATAATTAAAATTTGTACTTAATTTACCACTATAAATAATTTCATAACAAATTAATGGTAAGAAACTCAGATTTTCAAAATTCTTTTCCATTTTAATGATCTTTCTTTTTTTGCCTCTGGAGAAAGATCCAAAATTATTGGTTATTGTCTTAAGCCCAATCTTGTTTAAGAAGCTTTCCAATGGCAAGAATTCCCCAAAAGGTACCAAATTTACTTTGTTGTAATTTTTTACTAAATTTAGATCACTATCAAATACAGAAAATGAATTATAATATTCATATTCTCCATTACTTAAAGACCTAGTTGTTATTCCTAGCCCGATTAAATGATTTTCATTAAAACTATCTTTAAATAAATCATCATATAAAATTAATTGATCTTGATAGGTGTCAGGTACAATACCCTCTGGCCATAAAAAAAAAGTTTTTTTTTCGGGATCTGGGGAACTTAAATTTATTAATTCAGAAATAACGTTTTCTGTTTCAATATTTTTAATAAATCTATTTAGACTTATATTTGAGCTAATCACTCTGATTGTGTAAGAATTATCTTTTAGTTCTTTACTAAAAAAACTTTTTTTATGAAAAGTGCTATATGTAATCAGTAAAAATGGAAACAAAATCAATAAAGCACAGACTAAAATTTCTTTTTTTGATTTTCTCAAAATATAAACTGCTGGTGCGGTAAAAAAACTAATCACTAAAAGATTAAATGAGTACGTACCTATAACTGAGAGAAAACTAAGGAAATCTATATATCCTGAAAAACTATAAATTATTAAATTCCAAGGAAAACCAGTTAATACATTTCCTCTAGCATACTCAGTCAATCCAAATAAAAGTGAAAAAAGAAAGAAGGCGCTTGTTACATCTCTAAAATTAAAAATATAAAAAACAAATGTTACTAGCCCATAAAATAACCCTAAAAAAACTGGAATAATTATAAGTGCAATTGGTATTAAAAAGTTGAAATTTTCATCAAATGTCAAAGAAATAGTTATCCAATATATATTTGTTAGAAAATATCCAAAACCAAACAACCATCCATATAAAAAAAAAATTTTTTTTCTATTTTTTATGACTGATCTTTTAAATAAAAAAATAAAAAATATGCTAAATGTAAAGAAATTAACTAAAAAAAAATTTAATGGAGGAAGACTCAAGGAGCTTAAGGCTCCAAGAGAAGATAATAGTAAAACATCAAATATAAATTTTTTCTTCAATTTAATTTATAAATTTTTGAACAGATTTAAAAATTTTTTGTTCCTCATTTTGCATTTTTATGTAGTCATTTTTTTTGATATGATCAAAATCTAATAAGTGTAAAAAACCATGAATAAAAATTTTCACAACTTTCTCTTTAAAAAGGTATGTGCTTAATTCTTTGGGTTTATTCATATAATTATAACTGATTATAATATCTCCTAAATAAATCTCCTTAGCTTTTTTTTTTTGATGAAATGGAAATGATAAAATATCTGTATGATTATTCTTATTTCTAAATATTCTGTTCAATTTTTTAATATTCATATTATTGGAAAGTAGGAGTGTTAAATAGACTTTTTTATTAATAAATTGAAACTTTTTAGGAAAATATTTGCAGATTTTATTAAAAAAAATTTCTTTTTTTTTTAATTTCTTTGACCAAGAATTATCCTCTGAAAGTACATTAATTTTGATCATTACTGTTAGAATATGCTTTGACAATTTTTGATACTAAAGGATGTCTAACAACATCTGAATGGTCAAAGTCTACAACTGAAATTTCATTTAAATGAGCAAGAAGTTTTTTTGCTCTTTCTAAGCCTGATGCATTTTTATTAGGTAAATCAATTTGGGAAGGATCACCATTCACTACAATTTTAGAATTTTCTCCAATTCTTGTTAAAAACATCTTAATTTGGGTATCTGTAGCATTTTGTGCTTCGTCAAGAATTGCAAAAGAATTTTTTAAGGTTCTACCCCTCATAAATGCCAGAGGAGCGATTTCAATATCACCAATTTCAATCATTCTTTGAATTTTTTCAAAATGAAATAAATCATATAATGAGTCATACAAAGGTCTTAGATATGGATCAACTTTTTCTTTCATATCACCAGGAAGAAAACCTAGTCTCTCACCTGCTTCCACTGCAGGTCTAGATAAAATTATTCTTTCTATTTTTTTTTCAAGCAACATTGTTAGACCAATTGCAACAGCTAGAAATGTTTTACCCGTTCCTGCGGGTCCTGCTGAAATAATAATCTCTTTTTCTCTTAAAGCTCTGACATATTCTTTCTGTTTTTCAGATCTTGGTATAATAGATTTTTTCGGAGTTTTAATGATATCTGTAACATTTGTATTTTTTACTTTTTCATTTATCATAAATTGATCAATCGATGAGAGAATATCCTTATTTTCTATACTACCATTATTTAAAAATTGGTTGACTAAGAATTGAATTGCATTTTTCACAATTTCGTTTTTTTCAGTGGTAGATTTAATTAAAATTGAATTTCCTCTAGAATAAAGACTGGCACCAGTAATTTTCTCTAACTCTTTCAGATTTTTATTAAACTCTCCTACAATTCCCATTAATAAATTATTATCATGAAATATGACACTTAAAGTATTATTTTCTGAGTAAACAAATTTTAAGCTTGTTAGAATATCTTTTTTTACTGTACCGCTCAAATTAAGCTACTTTCAATTTTATATTTCTTATAATCTCACCAAAAAGTGTGTTTTGATTACTTTTGTTTATTTTTACTTTCACGATTTTACCCACATCGTCTTCATTAGCATTAAATATAACTGAAGTCATGTACTCTGATCTACCAAAAAATTTACCACTTTCTTCAGTTTTATTTTCAACTAAAACATCAATAATACTATTCTCTAATGATTTGTTCATTTTAATTTGTTGACTAAATAATTCTTTTTGAATTATCTCTAGTCTCTTTAAAGATATTTTTCTGTCGATTAATCTTAATTTTGAGGCGGTAGTTCCTGGTCTAGGACTAAATATAAAAGAATAAGAATTTATAAATTTTATTCTTTTAATTAAATTAAGTGTATCATAAAAATCATTTTCATTTTCTCCTGGATAGCCAATAATAAAATCGCTTGAAAATTTTATTGAAGAATTAATTTCTTTTAGCTTATGATAAACTTCTATGTAATCCTCAATAATATGCTTCCTATTCATTAATTCCAAAACTCTATTAGAACCACTTTGAACTGGTAAATGAACTAATGGCATTAATTTTTTAGATTTCCTGTAAGTTTCAATTAAATCATCTGTCATATCTCTTGGATGTGATGTAGTATATCGAATTCTTAAAATTCCTGGAATTTTTTCAATTTCAATAATTAAGTCTGATAATCTATAATTTTCATTGCTGTATGCATTTACATTTTGTCCAAGAAGAATAATTTCTTTAACTCCATTATTTGCTAATATTCTTGCTTCACTTATAATTTTATCGAACGGTCTTGAATATTCTGGTCCGCGTGTGTAAGGAACAACGCAAAAATGACAAAATTTATCACAACCTTCTTGAATAGTTAAAAAAGATGATATTTTTTGGGAAGAGTTTTTAATTTTTTCAAA
>CACJXB010000037.1:0-4825 GCA_902597265.1 uncultured Pelagibacteraceae bacterium
TGGCTGAGTTAGTACAAAAATTAAAAAATGAAGCAAAGGTAATATAAATGGCAGTTTTATTAATTGCAGAACATAATAATAAAGAGCTAAAACCTTTTACGCTCAATGCTGTTACAGCAGCATCACAAATTGATCCAGAAGTGCACGCTGTTATTATTGGCAAAGACTGTGAGGAAGGAGCAAAAGCACTATCACAATTACCTTTAGTAAAAAAAGTTATTCATGTTGAAGCGGCACATTATGAAAATTTTGTTGCTGAAAATTTTGCTCCAGTAATAGTTAAATTAGCAGATAATTATTCTCATATTGTGTGCTCAGCAAATACTTTTGGTAAAAACTTAATGCCAAGAATTGCTGCAGCTCTGGATACATCGCAAATTAGTGATATTATTAAAGTAATTTCTCCTGATACTTTTTTAAGACCTATTTATGCTGGAAACGCTTTTGCTACTGTTAAAAGTAAAGATGCAAAAAAATGTGTAACTATAAGACCTACATCTTTTGATCCTTGCGAAAGTTCAGGTGGATCAGCTTCAATTGAAAAAGCTGAAGCAGGTAAAGAATTTATGCACACAAAATTTATCAAAAGGGAAGAGATTAAATCTGATAGACCTGAGCTTGGCACTGCAAGAGTTGTAATTTCTGGAGGTAGAGGAATGCAAAATGGTGATAATTTTAAATTAATTACCTCAATTGCAGATAAACTTAATGCAGCTATAGGTGCTTCAAGGGCTGCGGTGGATGCTGGTTACATAAGCAACGACCACCAAGTAGGTCAAACAGGAAAGGTTGTCGTACCAGATTTATACATAGCAGTTGGAATATCTGGAGCTATTCAGCATTTAGCTGGAATGAAAGAAAGCAAAATAATTGTAGCAATCAATAAAGATGGTGAGGCACCAATCTTTAGTGTTGCAGATTATGGACTTGAAGCTGACCTTTTTGAAGCTCTTCCTCAATTCCTAGAAGAATTGAACAAATTAAACACTATACAAAAATAAAAGAATCTGTAAAAAATTAATATTATGTCCAGAGAGACAATGGAATATGATGTAGTTATTGTAGGTGGAGGTCCATCTGGTTTGTCCACTGCAATAAAATTAAAACAACTAGACTCAAACTTAAATGTTTGTTTATTAGAAAAAGCCCCAGAAATTGGAGCACATATATTAAGTGGTAATGTATTTGAAACCAGGGCATTAGATGAATTAATTCCTAATTGGAAAGATTTAAACTCACCGATTAAAACAAAAGTTACTAAAGAGAAATTTTTATTTTTAGGAAAATCAAAATCTTTAAGTTGGCCAACTTGGTTATTACCTTCGGTTCAACAAAATCATAAAAATTATATTATTAGTCTAGCTAACTTATGTAGATGGTTAGCAGAGCAAGCCGAAGCTTTAGGTGTTGAAATTTTTCCAGGTTTTCCAGCAAGTGAAGTCTTGTACAATGATGATGGTTCTGTGAAAGGTGTTGCAACACAAGACATGGGTATAGATAAAGACGGAAACAAAAAAGATAGCTTTGAACCTGGAATTGATTTGATTGGTAAAGTTACAGTATTTGCGGAGGGTTGCAGAGGTCACTTAGGTAAACAATTGATAAAAAAATTTGAGTTAGATAAAGGCAAAGATCCTCAACAATATGGAATTGGTTTTAAAGAAATTTGGGAAATAGATGAAAAAAATCATGAGGAAGGTTTGGTGATGCATACAGCAGGATGGCCATTGGATAATAAAACTTATGGTGGAAGTTTTATGTATCACGCAGAAAATAAACAGATTTTTTTAGGATATGTAATTGGTTTAGATTATCAAAATCCTCACTTGTCTCCATTCGATGAATTTCAAAGATTTAAAACCCATCCTTCAATAAAAAAAATAATTGAAGGTGGAAAAAGAATTTCTTATGGAGCTAGAGCTTTAATTGAGGGTGGCTTTCAAAGTTTACCAAAAATGTTTATGCCAGGAGCATTATTAGTTGGCTGTGATGCTGGTACATTAAATATGCCAAAAATAAAAGGCTCCCATACTGCTATGAAAAGTGGGATTTTAGCTGCTGAAACAATAATAGAAAATATTAAGAATAACAGAGACTTATCAGTTTATGAGGAGAAATTTAAAAAAAGTTGGTTGTATGATGAATTATTTACAGCAAGAAATGTGAAACCTAGTTTTAGTTGGGGTTTAATTTTAGGTATTATTTTTACAGGTATTGATCAAATATTATTTAGAGGAAAATTGCCATTTACCTTGAAACATAAGCATGCTGATCATGAAACATTGAAATTAGCCAGTGAAATGCCGAAAATAGATTATCCAAAGCCTGATAATATTATAACTTTTGACAAGACCAGTTCTGTCTATTTAACAGGCACAAACCATACCGATAATCAACCTGTGCATTTAAAGTTAAAAGATCCGTCTTTACCTATAAATTATACTTTAAATAAATTTGATGAACCTGCACAAAGATATTGTCCTGCAGGAGTTTATGAAGTGCAGATGGAAAATGGTATTAATAAATTCGTTATAAATTCACAAAATTGTATTCATTGTAAAACTTGTGATATTAAAGAACCATCACAAAATATTACATGGGTTACACCTGAGGGTGGGGGTGGACCAAAGTATGGAAATATGTAATTAAGAAAGATCTATCGCAAATTTTTTCAGGGTTTCAATAGGAAGAAGTTTTAAGGTATTTTCATGAGTACTTTTTAAGTAAATAGGACAACCTTTACCTGCTTCAACTGCTCTTGCATACCAACTTGCACAAACACACCAACCATCTCCATCTTTTAAGCCTGGAAAACCAAATTCTGGATGAGGCGTAATTAAATCATTACCAGCCTCTTTACACCATTCTAAAAATTCAGTTGTTACTTTGGCGCAAACAGTATGCATACCATGATCATTTTCATCTGTGTTACAGCATCCATCTCTATACCATCCTGTAAGAGGATCCATTGAACAGTTCTCTAAATTTTCACCTAGTACATTTTTCTGTTTCATAGATTTGAAGTTCCATAAACATTATATATGTTTTCATCTATTTTAGCATTGAAAGATATAGATCTTCTTTCTTCATTACTTTCATAGAAGGGATAAACTGAGTGCATTAAGTAATTAGGAAAAAAATAAAAGTCTCCAACTTTAGGCTCAATATCAAAAACAGAATCTGAGCTAAACATTCTATTTCCATGTATTAATGATAAATGACCATTTAAATTTGATCTTTTTGAGGATTGAAAAGTTTTTCCAGAATTTTTTGGTACTTTAAGATACCCTACACCCGAAACATGTCCTGAATGGTAATGTACAGGATTATATTCATTCTGAAATTGTCTTACAACCCAACTTGATACTATTTCGAGTTTTGTAATTTTTTTTCTTTCAGATAGCTCTATCCATTTTGAAACACCTTTAACAAGAAAATTTGAAAATCCAGATTTATCGCAAAAGTTTGGTTCTAATATAAATTCTTGCTTTACATTACCTGCTAATTTTTTTCCATAGTCTAATTCTTTTGATTTATTCTCATCTAAAATTGTTTTGTCAACATACTCATTAAGCTTTTTTATTAAATCTTCCGGAATAATTACCTTTGCAATCGATGGTCCAAACGGTCTATAAACATGAATTTTATTTTCTGGCATTAGTAATCTTAAATTTTTGTTGGATTTGGTTGTCCCTTGTAAACTTTTTCTGGGTCGAATTTTTTTTCTTTTTCAAGAAATTTCATTTTAACATTTCTTCCGTTATCAATTTTACCAAGAGGTATAGATCTATAAAAACAAGACCTATAACCAACATGGCAACTGGCGCCATCTCCAATATCAACCGTAAGCCAAATAGAATCTTGATCGTCATCAATTCTTATTTCTTTAACTTTTTGAACAAATCCACTTGTTTTTCCTTTGTGCCATACTTCTTTTCTAGATCTACTAAAATAGTGAGCTTCTTGAGTTTCAATAGTTTTTTTTAAGGCTTCAACATTCATGTAACCATGCATCAAAACATCTTTTGTTTTTTCACAAACAGTTACTACAGGTATTAAACCATCGTTATCAAATTTTGGAGAAAGAAGCTCTCCTTCTTCAATTTCGAGTACATTTTCTCTTTTTTTGAACATATTCGGTGATTATGTAGCACATATCTAGATATATTAAATATTTTAAAAATAAGCATTTATAGGTATAAAACGTCCTATGAAACTAGTAAAAAATACAGACCTTAACAAGAATCAAAAAAAAATCTCCGATAAAGATGCAGAGGAAGCTTTCAAAACAATTTTAACATGGATGGGAGAGGACCCAAACAGAGAAGGTCTTTTAGAAACACCAAAAAGAGTTGTAAAAGCTTTTAAAGAGTATTTTAAGGGTTACAAAGAGGATCCCAGCCAAGTTCTAGATAAAACCTTTGGAGATGTTGAGGGTTATGATGACATGGTCATTCAAAAAAATATTTCTGTTCAAAGTCATTGCGAGCATCATATGGCACCAATTATTGGAAAAGCTCATGTTGCTTATATACCTAGAGATAGAGTAGTGGGTTTAAGTAAATTAGCAAGAGTTGTTGAAGTTTTTTCAAAAAGATTGCAAACTCAAGAAAGATTAACTATGCAAATTGCGAATACACTAATGAAATCTCTTGATGCGAAAGGTGTTGCAGTAACTATCGATTCAACACATCAGTGTATGACTATGCGAGGTATTAAAAAAGAGCAAGCGTCTACAGTAACAAATTATTACTTAGGTCAATTTAAAGACGATCTAAGTTATCAAAATAGATATTTAAGATTTATAAGTATTGCAAAAGAATAA
>CACJXB010000038.1:0-4081 GCA_902597265.1 uncultured Pelagibacteraceae bacterium
AATAATCCACAAAAACATATGACTATAGACTCAATAAGAGAATTTCGTGAATTAACTGAAATTAAAATTCAATCAAAAGGTTCAGGTCTTTTCATGATTGGTGGAGGTGTACCGAAAAATTTTATTCAAGACACGGTTATTTGTGCTGAACTTTTAGGTAAAGAAGTTGATATGCATAAATACGCTGTTCAAATTACTGTTGCTGACTCTAGAGATGGCGCTTGTAGTAGCTCTACCTTAAAAGAGGCAAGTTCGTGGGGAAAAGTTGATATAACTAAAGAACAAATGGTTTTTGCAGAGGCAACAAGTGTATTGCCCTTGATAGCAAGCGATGTATATCATAGGGGTGAATGGAAAAACAGAAGTAGAAAAAATTTTTCAAAAATTTTTGGATAAATAAATTGAATTATCTATCAAATAAAAAAGGGTTTCTTGGAATTGATAATAAATCTAATTTGAGGGAAAAAGTAGTCGTTGTTCCGTTTGGATTAGAAAAAACCGTGAGCTATGGTGGTGGAACTAAAAATGGTCCAAAGGAAATTATAAAAGCCTCTCATCAAGTTGAGTTATATGATGAAGAATTAAAATGTGAACCATATAAGAAGATAGGCATCAAAACTTTAAAACCTTTTAAGATTGACAAAAATATAAATGTTGCATTGCAAAAGATGTCTAAAATCAATAGAGAGCTCTTAAATAAAAATCTTTTTCCACTTACTTTTGGAGGTGAACATTCAATTACACCTGGATGTATTAATCCTTTTGTTAAAAAATATAAAAAAATTTGTTTACTTCATTTTGATGCACATGCAGATTTGAGAAATAGCTACAATGGAGAAAAATTTTCACATGCATCAGCTATAAGAAGATGTTTGGATTACAAGAACGTATCTGTTGTTTCATTTGGTATAAGAAATATTTCTAGCAGTGAAATACCTTTTTTAAAAAAAAATTCATCTAGAATAAAAATTTTTTGGGCTAAAGATAAGGTTAAATGGGACTTTAAAAAGTTTAAAAAAATGATTAGTGGTAAAACCGTTTATCTAACTTTTGATGTTGATGGATTCGACTCTAGTATCATGCCAGCAACTGGAACTCCTGAACCAGGAGGACTATTTTGGGATGAAACGTTAGATATTATTAGAATAGCAGCAAAAAATTCAAATATAGTTGGAGCAGATATCAACGAACTTTCTCCAATAAAAGGATTTAACTCTTATAATTTTTTAGTTGCAAAACTAGCTTACAAAATTCTTTCTTACAAATTTTTATACTGAACTTAAATTGGCTTAAATGTTTTAAGTAAAATTCTGAATGGTAGAAGCATAAACATTGCAACGATGACTTTTACTGTCAAATCCCCAATTGAAAGTGTAATCCATGGAACTCCTGTTCCATAAAAGGATATTGAAAAAAATAAAAAAGTATCAATAGTTGACCCAACCAAAGAAGATGTTAATGGCGCAATGAACCATTTCCTTTTTCTTAATTTATCAAAAATTTGAACATCTAATATTTGTGCTGTCAAAAATGCAATTCCCGAACCAAATGCTATTCTTAAAGATATTAAGTCCGCAAAATCTGTAGAAAATAGAAAAGTAAAACCTATACCAATAAAGAAACCTAAGTATACTATTCTTCTTGCCACAATTTTTCCATAAGATCGATTTGCCAAATCTGTAATTAAAAAAGCAATAGGATAACTAAAAGCTCCATAAGTTAGTATTTCATCTAAACCATAATAATTAAATGGAAATTGAACCAAATAATTTGAGGATAAAACAACAACACCCATCAAAAACGATAGTGTAAACAGTGTTTTGTTCATTAAGCAGATTTAGATTGTAAAGTTTTTCTTTGGTACGGCGATTTAATTAATAAACTTTTCTTAATTTTTTTCAGCCTTGGAGACAAATCTTTATTTTTAACTGTTTTTAAAAATTCATCGAAGCTACCTTTTTTATCTACAGATCTTACACCAGCGTTACTTACTGTTAACTTTAAGCTTCTTTTTAAAATCTCACTTGTGAATCTAACTTTTTTTAAATTTGGTAAAAATCTTCTTTTAGTCTTGTTGTTAGCATGGCTAACGTTATGACCTTTCATTGGGATTTTACCAGTAAGTTCACATTTTTTTGACATAATAGAGATGACTATATAAGGGGTGATATTGACTACGTCAAGTTTAATAGATTTATCTTAAAGATTTATTGCCTACTATTTCACTAAAATTTTTAACTCCATCTTTTAATAATAATTCTCTTAGCTCTTTTTTGATCATACTTACAATATTTGGTCCCCTAAAAACCATACCCGTGTAAAGTTGAACATAATTAGCACCAGCTAAAAACTTTTCGTAAGCACTTTCACCTGAGTCAACACCTCCTACACCAATAATTTTTATTCTTCCTTTTAACAATTTATAAAATCTGCTTATCAACATTGTTGATTTCTTTTTAATTGGTTTTCCAGATAGTCCTCCTCTTTGATGTTTTTGAATGTCTATTAAATCATCTCTTGTGGAGTCTGATGTGTTAGAAACAATAATTCCTTCTATATTGTTACTTAAAAGGACCTCAGAAATTTCATTAATATCTTTCTCAGCAATGTCTGGAGATACTTTTACTACAATTGGTATTTTTGAATTAAGATTTTTTTTTTCATTTTCAATATTTTTCAATAGATCATTTAATTTTTCTTGATTATGTAGATTTCTTAAATTTTCTGTATTTGGAGATGAAATGTTTATTGTAATATAATCTGCTATTTCATTAAAAATTTTTAAACATTCAATGTAATCAGAGGTTCTGTCCTTTGTATCTTTATTGGGACCTATGTTTATACCAAGCAATCCAATTTGTTTATTAGATTTTACCCTTTTTACAATATTTTTTGCTCCAAAATTATTAAAGCCAAGTCTATTTATTAATGCTTCGTCTTCAACTAATCTAAAAACTCTAGGCTTCGGGTTGCCATATTGCTTCAATGGTGTGATGGTTCCAGCCTCTACAAATCCAAAACCAAGCTTAAATAAGGAATTATATACCTCTGCGTTTTTATCAAAACCTGCGGCCATACCAATTGGATTTTCAATATCTTGATTAAATAACTTTGTTTTAAATAATGGATCATCTTTATACTCATTAGTAAAATTTGGAACAAAGTTAAATTTTAGAGATTTAATTGCCAAATTATGAGCAGTTTCAGGGTCTAATTTAAAAATTAAAGATCTAATATTTGAAAACATTATTTGATTTTATTTATTATAAGATCTTTTGTTTCTTGAACACCAAAAAAACTTATAAAAAATCCCATACGTGGTCCATTTTCATCACCAAATACAACCTCGTAAATTAATTTAAACCATTCTCTTAAATTTTCTGAATAACCGTTTTCTTTACCAGTTGAGTAAATCAACGTTTGAATATCCTCTGGCTTCATTTCATCATTACATTGATCCAAAGTCTTTATAAGTGCTTGTAAAGCTAATTTTTCATTTTTATCTGGATTTTTATATTTTTTTTTTGATTTTATTACATCATTAAAATATCTAATTGCATATCCAACTAAATTATCGAAAATTGGGTGATCTTTTTCAGAAATGTCTTTTTTATATTTTTTTACAAATTTCCATAAAAGTTCTTTACTGTCTGCATTACTTGTTTCTACTAAATTTAATAACATTGAAAATGACATAATCATTTTTTCTTTTGGAATATTACTGTTATGAACATGCCATACAGGATTCATTAAAATTTGTAGCTCATTCTGATTGTTAGCTTTTTCAATATAATCTAGATATTCATCGACAGTCTTTGAAACTATTTCTTTGTATAATTTCTTGGCTCTTTTAGGATTTTGATACATATACAAAGATAAACTTTCAGGCGAAGCATATTCAAGCCATTGATCTATAGTAATTCCATTGCCTTTTGATTTTGAAATTTTTTCACCTTTTTCATCTAAAAATAATTCATATGCAAAACCAGAGGGATTTGTTTTACCAATTAACTTTATTATTTTAGAAGACAAAATTGCACTTTCGATCAAATCTTTACCATACATTTCAAAGTCTACATCT
>CACJXB010000039.1:0-3860 GCA_902597265.1 uncultured Pelagibacteraceae bacterium
ATAGTTCATCTTTCTCAAATTCAGAAACTTGTTTTACCTCATTATCAATCTTTTCAGGATTTTGTTTATCTTCTTTGATTTTTTCTTGTTTTTTTAATTTATCATCTGGCATAGGGACGGAGTCTGGTTTTATTTTTTTTACTTTTTTTGGTGGAGCTTGCTCAGAAACAAGCTTTTTCTTCTCCTCTTTAATTTTTTCTATTATTTTTTTTGCTTTTGGAGCAAAAGGAATGTTTGTTTTATCAGTTATTTGTATTAGGTCTACAGATACTATTGGAGGAAGATCAATTGGTTTTTTTGCTAAAAAAGGGAGACTCATTGCTGTAATCATAATAAAAATCAAGTGCAAAACAGAAGAAATAATTATACTTCTATTCACCTGGGTTTACCTTTCCTTATAAGGCTCTGAAATCAATGCAACTTTTGTAAATCCTGATCCTGATAATAAACCCATGATTTCTAAAACTCTTCCATAATTTATTGTTTTGTCTCCTCTTACATAAATTCTTGTATCTGTTCTATTTTTTGAAACTGCTAAAATCTTTGCAATTATTTTTTCATATTCTACTTTTGACTCTTGTATAAAAATTTCTCCCTTTGAATTAATCGATAAAGTTAATGGTTCAGCTTCCTCAGGTAATGAATCTGCTGAACTCTCTGGTAAATCAACTTGAACTCCAACAGTTAATAAAGGGGCAGTGACCATAAATATAATTAACAAAACCAACATTACATCTACAAATGGAGTTACATTTATTTCACTCATAGGTTCTTTTGAAGAACGATTAAATTTGAAAGCCATCTTATATAATTGTTAAAAATCTTTTTGAAAAATTTTCTAATTTTTGAGAATATTTAGCTGAGTCATTATTAAACTTGTTATAAGCTATAACCGCAGGAATAGCTGCTAATAAACCAAGTGCTGTTGCAAATAATGCCTCTGCAATACCAGGGGCTACAATTGCTAAACTTGTATTTCTTGAAATTGCTATAGATTGAAATGAATTCATTATACCCCAAACTGTTCCGAATAAACCTATAAATGGTGCAGTGGATCCAACTGTTGCTAAAAAAGTAAATCCTTTACTAATTTTCGACATTTGTTTTTCAATTCCTGTTTCTAGCATTGTAGTCATACGGTTGTTTAAATCAGTTTTTGATCTTCTTTTAAGTAAATTTTGCATTGCATCTTTAAAAATAAGAGCCATAGGATCATCTAAATTAGCTGGGAGATTATTATAAAATGTCTCTGCTGATTTTGAATTCCAAAACTTTGTTTCAAACTCCTCAGTAGAAATATTTATTTTTTTAAACAATCTAAATTTTTCTATAATGACGGCCCAAGAATAAACAGAACAAGCGATTAATAAAATTATCACTGATTTTACAACAATATCAGCACGTATAAATAAATTTACTAAAGAAAAATCTGCACTTGATGCAAGACCTACTGCTTGAGTTGAAATATCTGCTTCCATAATGACTTCTCACACTTAAATGTGTCATGATTTTGTCTTTATTAAATAGACTTAATCCACTATTTTGTAAGTTTCATAATAAAAGTTTGCTATCAAAATGGCGTCCGCTTTATTTGAGTCCTTTTTTTTTGATAATTGCGAGGAAAAATAAGGAAATATTTCAATTGCTCTTGTTCTACTTGCATCTTTTTGTGTGTTTATGAGATTATAATATTTTTTCCATTTTGCAGGTCTTACAAAGTACATTGGAAGCTGCATGGAAGAGCATATTCCTTTTAGAATTCCAAAAGATTGACCAAAATTGAACATACTAGTTACTCCTTGACCAGGCATTGCAGAAACTTGTTCGATTACAACTTTTATTTGTTTTTTTTCCAAAGTGTTAATTCTTTTTGAAATTTCATTAAAAATTTGTGATCCATTTACTTGTTTCTTGTTTTTTTTCCCATCATTCATTGTGGGCATTTCAATCACGTCTAAAATTTTGCCGTCATTAAAAAAACAAATTGATCCAGATATTCCAGGGTCTATTCCAATTATTAACATATATCAATTAGAGAGTTTGGCATTTGAGTAGATATTTTGTACATCGTCATCATCTTCTAATGTCTCAAAAAAATTAATCAAATCTTCATTTTTCTCTTTTGAAATTTTTACACTATTTAATGGAACCCATTCAATTTCTGTTGATATGAAATTATTAATCTCTTTTTCTAATTCTTTTTTAACATTATAGATTTCGCTTACAGGACAGTGAATTTCATGTAAATTATCACTTGAAATACATTCATTTGCTCCGGCTTCGATTGCTAATTCAAGAACACGCTCATCTGACACCTCTTTTTTATCAATCTTTATAATTCCTAATTGAATAAAATTATGTGAAGCAGAACCCTGTGTACCGAGGCTACCTCCAGCTTTTTGAAAAATTGTTCTTATTTTCGATGCAGTTCTATTTCTATTATCTGTTAAAGCTTCAACAATCACTGCAACTTTTTCAGGACCAAACCCCTCATATCTTAAGCTCTCAAAATTTAGCTCGGCATTTGTTGAAGACTTATTAATAGCTCTATCAATATTATCTTTTGGCATATTAGCTGATCTGGCGGCTTGTATAGCTGATCTTAGTCTAGGATTCATTGAGGGGTCTTTGTCTCCTAATTTTGCTGCGACCGTAATTTCTTTCGAAAGCTTTGAAAAAATTTTTGACCTGAGCTTATCAGCCTTGCCTTTTTTATGCTTTATTCCAGCCCAATGAGAGTGACCTGCCATAATTTAATTAGTAATTTTTTAATTGACCTCCAAAAATATAACTTCTTATTTTTTTTGCTAATCCTGTTTCTATATTACAATCTACTATAACACCACTTAAAGTAGCGTCGCCTTTTGCTGGAAAATGTTTTACTGAGTCTTCTTTTTTAAATCTATTAAGTGAATTTTCTTTATCCATCCCTATAACTGAGTCATAATCTCCACACATTCCTGCATCTGTTTGATAAGCTGTGCCGTTTTTTAAAATTCTAGCGTCGTTAGTAGGAATATGTGTATGAGTTCCAACTACAAGAGTTGCTTTTCCATCAAAAAAATGTCCTATCGCATTTTTTTCACTTGTGATTTCTCCATGAAAATCTACTACGAGTACATCATAATCATCTTTAAATTTATATTTTTCAATAAATTTTTTTGATGCCTCAAAAACATCATCACATTTTTTCATAAAAACATTTCCCATGAGATTAAGAACTCCTACTCTAATATTTTCTGGAGTATTATAAACTTGAAATCCTTTACCAGGCGCTGGTTCAAACAGATTATTTGGACGAAGTAACCTATTTTCATTATCGATGAATTTCATTATATCTTTTTTATCCCAAACATGATTACCAGTCGTGATAACATTTACTCCAGATTCAAAAAAATTTTCACAAATTTCTTTTGTTAGTCCCACCCCCTCATCAGCAGCGTTTTCTCCATTTACAATTACAAAATCAATTTTGAGAAGATTTATTTGCTCTGAAAGATTATCTTTTATTTTTGTACAACCAGTACTGCCAACAACATCACCTAAAAATAGTATTCTCATTAAATCTTTTAGTTAGTTAATATGAAATCTAATTTAATATCGTATTTATTAATTGGTATTTTTTTTACTTTTTGAAAAGGATAAGCTAGCCCAATTGTTATAATTTTTTTACTTTTTTTTAATCTTTTTATGTACCGGTCATAAAAACCTCCACCGTAGCCAATTCTGTTTGAATGCTTGTCAAAAGCTACCAAAGGAACAAGTAAAATACTTGGGTATAAAACTTTATCAGATATTGGTTCTGGGATTCCAAATTTATTAATAGTTAAAGGATCTTTTGTTGACCATTTAAAAAAATT
>CACJXB010000040.1:0-3637 GCA_902597265.1 uncultured Pelagibacteraceae bacterium
ATGCCTCTTCAGGTACTTACGCAGGAGATGATGAAAGGTGTGAATTAGATCATGGGGAGTCAGTTCACAACCCTTTTGATTTGCACTTCAGTAATGACGGAATGTTTTTTTATTTTGCAAATAGAAAATTAGGTGGAGGAGCGACTGCAAAAGATTTAAATTTTGTTGCAAGATTTGACCTAACTGCACCTTATGATATTTCAACTTGCAGCTTTTCCGGCAGAACTACGGATTTAGCTTCTAATGATAATAGGAACGGAAGTGCAGCAGGTGCTTCAGGGGTTGCTGAAAATAATAAAAATAATAAACTTCAAGGTGTTTCACTCAGTAATGATGGGAAAAAAATGTTTGTGATATATAGCTATGGTCACCTTTTAGAGTTTAATTTATCAACAGCTTTCGACGTAACAACATTTTCACTTGTCACTAATGCAGGTATGGACTTATCTTCAAATACAGATAATCCTCAGTCTATAGAATTTAACGATGATGGAACAAGAATTTTTATTGCTAATCACAGTCCAAATAATGATCCATCAATAACACAAATTTCTTTAGATGCACCTTTTGATACATCATCATTTACTGTCGATGGTAGAGTATTCTTTAATAATTCAACTCTTGGAAGTCTTAAACAAATAAGGACATTAACGTTCAGTAATAGTGGTTTAATAATGTTTGTTGGAGATGATTTCTCTGGTGGTACTGATATGGACCAAGTTTTTGAATATAATTTAGCTTGTCCTTTTGATATTATTGGAGGTAACTGTCCTTCTATTACAAAAAATAAAGACAGAACTGGCATGGCATTAGCTCAAATAGAAATTGCTAAAAGAACTATTGATCATGCAACTGATAGCGCACTCAATCGTTTAAAATGGATTAGAAGAAATAAAGATAAACAAAACTTAACAAACTTAAATATTGATATCAATTTTACCAATCAAAGACTAGCTTCTTTAACTGAAGTGGTTAAAGCCTCTGCTTCAAAAATGAGGAAAAAAAATAAAGATGAAGATGTGTTTTATTGGAGTGAAGGCAGTATTGCAATTGGAAGAATTGGTGATACCAGCATTTCATCCACCAAAAAAATTGATACAGATGCAATTACCTTTGGTGCAGATAAATTTACTGAAGAAAATGGTATACAAGGCTTAGCATTTAGAGTTGGTAGAAATAATGTTGATGTTGGAACTGCTGGAAGCAATTTAGATACGGATACATTTAATATCACTTATTATTCTACAACCCCAATAGAAGATGATACTCAATTTCTTGATACTTTTATTGGGATTGGAAAATTAAAGTCTGACTTATTAACTGTTATTGATGGTAGAAATTTGACTGCTAATAGAACAGGAAAACAGATATATGGAACTATAAGAGTAAAAGATGAGATTAAAAAAGATAATTTGACTTTTATTCCCTCTGGAAGATTTGATATTGGTCACACTATTTTAGGATCCTATAAAGAAGTTGGTACAGGTGGTATAGATGTAGAAAAACAACATCTTCGAACAAAAAAAATTAGAGCAGGATTTGCTGCAGTTCAAGATTTGTCTGATGATGAATATACCTTAAAAAGACATGGAAAAATTGAATACGTTATCGATATAGATCGTTCCTCAAATTTCAAATACACTTATACAGGTGATAGTAGCGTAAATTTTAGTGACACCTTACATTCTGGAGCGTTGCATAATATCAATGGGGAAATTGGCTTAGATATAGTTTTTCAAGATAATTTTAGTCTCTTTTTAATCTATGAACGTAATCAGGCTTTAGGATCAGGTCATACCGATAAAGTCCATGTTGCAATAGGATATTTGCCCAATAAAGAAACGAATTACGCTTTTTCAATAACTGGGGGCGATGAATTGAAGTCTAATTATGTTCTAAGTAAAAAAATAAACGATTATTTGATTGATTTTAAATTGACTAATAATGCTATGAGACCTGAAGAATTTGATGAGGCAACTATTAATTTAATTCGAAAATTCTAAAGCTGTTCCCTCTGGATCTCCTAAAATTTTACCCTCTTTCATTTTTATTTTTCCAGAGATAATTGTGGCCATTGGTGTACCCTTAAATTCAACTCCATTAAAAGGTGACCATCCACATTTACTTTCAATATTTTCATTCTTGATAACAATCTTTTTATTCATATCTACTATAGTAAAATCTGCATCATAATTTTCTTTAATATATCCTTTGTTTTTAATGCCAAAAATTTTGACTGGATTTTCACACACCAAATTAATCAATTGATTAAGTGATAATTTTCCATCATTTACGTGGTTCAACATTACCGGCATTAGAGTTTGAACACCTGGCATTCCTGAAGGTGAGTTAGGATATTCTTTATCTTTGTTTACTTTTAAATGAGGTGCGTGATCTGAACCAATAGTGTCATTTAAATTATTTTTTACTGCATACCACAATCGATCGTAATGAGACTTATCTCTTATAGGTGGATTCATTTGTGCATAAGTCCCAAGTTTATCGTAACAATCTGGTGCATAGATAGTTAGATGCTGAGGAGTAATTTCAAATGTAATATTTCCTTTGTGTTGAGATAAAAAATCTATTTCCTGTTTAGTTGTTATATGAAGTACATGAGCTTTTTTATTATATTTCTCAGCAATTCTAACTATTCTTCTTGTAGATGACATTGCACACTCTTCACTTCTCCACACAGGATGAGAATGCACATCTCCTGTTTTGATTAATTTTTTATTTTTATTTAAAATTTCTTCGTCTTCTGAATGCACTGCTACAACTTTAGAACAGTTTTGAAATACTTTATCAATATCCTCTTCCTCTGCTACTAAAAGATTACCTGTTGAAGATCCTGCAAATAGTTTTATACCACAACATCCTTTTAAGTCTTTTAGGTCTGCTAATTGACTTACGTTGTCAGCTGTTGCTCCAAAATAAAAAGCATAATTGCAATACATTCTATTTTTAGCAAGATCTAACTTTCTTTGAAATTCTTTTATGTTTGCAGTCGGTGGATTGGTATTTGGCATTTCAAATACACCTGTGATACCTCCAGCTACTGCAGCTCTACTACCTGAATGAAGATCCTCTGTATCAGTTGAGCCTGGTTCTCTAAAATGTGTTTGGGTATCTATACAGCCTGGTAAAACAATTTGATTTTTTGCATCATAGACTTCTTTAGTTTCTTCTGAAATTTCACCTATCTTTATAATTTTACCATCTTTAACAGCAATATCTCTCTCTTCTAACTTTCCATTAATATAACACTGTCCATTTTTAATTATTAGATCTAACATTTCTGAAAAAAGTTATTATATTAAAAATGTATATCAATCAAATATGAAAAACAGTGTTTATATCTTAAAAGACAGAGCTATACTCTATGTGAGTGGCGAGGACTCTCAAAATTTTTTACAAAATCTAATTAGTAATGATATTAATAAAGTCACAGACAATTCAAGTTGTTTTGCATCTTTGTTGACCCCTCAAGGAAAGTTTTTATATGAGTTTATTGTTGTAAAGCATAAATCAGGTTTCTTTATTGATTGTGAAAAATCTCAATCTGAAGAAATATTTAAACAGTTACATTTGTACAAAATCAGATCCAAAGTAGAAATTCTTAATCTCAGCAATGAAT
>CACJXB010000041.1:0-3362 GCA_902597265.1 uncultured Pelagibacteraceae bacterium
CAAAAATAGTTTGAAATGCGTAAACACCAACTCCAATAAAATGAATTAAGTAAATTATTAAATAAAATATCCCATTAAATTTTTCTAACATTTTGTCTCCTTATTTAGTAAGTGTCTGACTCTTCACAGATAACAATTGTACTTTTTGGATCTGTGGCTGCTCTTCTATGAGTAACAATATTTTGATGAGCTTCAGAATTATACCAACCTAAAGCTTTTTCCTTATTTGGAAATTCAATTACTACTGTAAGAGTAGTTTCTTCTCCCTCTTTGACTAATTTCTCTGGAGTTCTTACCAGAAATTTCCCATCAAAAGGTTTCAGTGTATCAGCAACTTTACTTGCATATTCTTTTGCAAACATATCTGGGTTTATAACTTTTGGAACTGCTACTAAGTATGCTTTTGGCATTTTATCTCCTTTATTAAATTAATATAAAGATTGCTTTCATAAATTTTCCTCTTAAGCATTATAGTCCATCACTTGATCAGTACACTCAGTAAATTTATGAGGCTCAAAGAAATCATTCATTTGACCTAATTGATTATTAATATCTGCTTCACTGTTTGCTTTCCACCAGCAAAACATTTGCATTGTATCACCTGGAGTGTTCCAAGTCATTTGGCATGCTGCTTTATCACTTGTCATTGATTTAACAATATCTTCCATTTTCATTGAAGCTACTGTTTCATTAAATTTAGCTTTCATCTCTTTTGATTTGAAAGTGTGAGTTACCATATAGTTTTTCATTTTTTCCTTTTAATTATTTTGCTTTAGTTAAGTGATAAACTGAGTAACTATCTAATACTGCTGACATAATAGGTTTTGATACTTCAGTTCCTTCTATAAATTTATACAGAGCTGCTTCATCAGTACAAAAAATTTTAAACATAACAGTGCTTTTATCTGGTGTTACTGTTCCAATTGTTTTTTCCACTACTGCAACTTTTGCTCTTTCTGCCAAACCCTCAGGTGATTGCATAAAACCCATGAATTTTTCAAACATACCTTCTTTTAGTTTAGCAACTACTAACATTTCTTTTTCCATATCTATCTCCTTAATATAAAGTTTGAACCACTTTTTTAACTCTTTCGGCTCCATTTGGAACTAAAGCTTCAACAAACGTATGACATTTGTCAGTTTTAGCTTTGTCGTATTTGGAACCGTAATGTTTATCTACTGCTTTGTTTACTCCAGCATCCCAATCTTTTTCTGGAATACCTATCTCAAGTGCATAGGTTTTTAAAACTTTCACAGTTGAAATTGATTTTTCTTTCATTCCGTATTCAAATTTTTCACCTGATGGAAGAAAGTAGTTAGCCATATAAATACCAACACAATCCCATGCTTTTGATTTATCTTTGTCACTCATTCCTGCATTTGCAGATGTAAAAATGAAAAAAGATAAAGCTATAATAATTTTTTTCATAATTCCCTTACGTTAAATAATATTAGTATAAAAATGTAACTGTTTTGTTACATGCCTGGTATGCGTTATTATAACCAGCTAGGAATAGGAAGGTTTTTTTCCTTTAAAAAAGATTTATTAAACATCTTTGAGTTGTATTTATCTGATCTATCACAAAGAATTGTTACTATTGTTTTTCCTGGGCCTAGCTCTTTTCCTAATCTAATTGCACCTGCAATATTTACTCCACAACTAGTCCCTAAACTTAATCCTTCATTTTGAATTAAGTCATAAAGTATAGGTAAAGACTCTTGATCACTGATTGAAAAGGCACCATCAATTTTAGCTTCAGCAAAGTTTTTAGTTATTCTGCTTGAACCAATACCTTCAGTTATTGATCCACCCTCAGCTTTAAGTTCACCATTTATAATGTGATTATAGAGTGCAGAGCCTGTTGGATCTGATAAATAAATTTTTATATCTTTATTTTTTTCTTTTAGAAATTTACTTACACCACCGATGGTGCCTCCAGTTCCTGATGCACAGACAAAGCCATCTACTTTACCACCAGTTTGTTCCCAAATTTCTGGTCCAGTCGTTTCATAATGACCTTTTGCATTAGCAGTGTTATCAAATTGGTTTGCCCAAACTACCCCATTGTTATTTGTGCTTTTTAATTCCTCTGCTAGACGACCTGCAACTTTTACATAGTTACCATCATCTTTATAAGGTTTGGGTGGTACCAATCTTAGATCTGCACCAATATTTTTTAGAGTATCTTTTTTTTCTTGAGTTTGGTTATCATTCATAACAATTATAGTTTTGTAGCCCAAAGAATTTCCTAAGAGACATAAACCAATTCCAGTATTACCTGCAGTTCCTTCGACAACTATTCCACCTTCTGAAATTAATTTTTTTTCCTGTGCATCTTTTATTAAAGCAAGTGCAGCCCTGTCTTTGACTGATCCACCAGGATTAAGATATTCCGCTTTACCATAAACATTACATCCAGTTATTTCAGAGGCTGCTTTTAATTTGATTAAAGGAGTGTTTCCAATTGACTCAATAAAGTTATTTTTGATTTGTGTCATTAATCTTTATCTTTATCAGTAACAGCATAAGGTTGAAATCCTTTTGTAGCATCACCAACTCTTGTTGCAGGAATGCCTACCATTATTGATTTCTCAGGAACATTTTTTGTAACTACTGCATTAGCACCGATTAATGAATTTTTTCCAATTGTAACTGGTCCTAGGATTTGAGCACCTGATCCAACAACAACATTATCTTCTAAAGTTGGATGCCTCTTCATATTTCTTTGATTGTCAGCATTAATACTTGGAGCAATACCTCCCAAGGTTACATTATGATAAATTGTTACATTGTTTCCAATTTCAGATGTTTCACCAATTACAACCCCCATACCGTGATCAATAAATAAATTTTTTCCAATCTTTGCTTTCGGATGTATCTCTATTCCAGTCAAAAATCTTGAAAATTGAGAAATGATTCTTGCAACTAAATCAAATTTTGCTATCGCAAAAAAATTTGCAATTTTATGAAAAAAAATAGCCTTAACACCTGGGTAAGTTAAGATTAAACTTAACTTAGATTTTGCCGCAGGATCACGGTCAATTATAGATTGTAAAAAATCATTCATTTTTTTTGAGTTTTCTAACAGTTGATAAAAAAAAAGTATATACTCTATATAGTATCCAAATACGCAATTTAAAGAGGATTAAAATGTACAAAAACACAAATTGTTTCCACTTAGCTATTCCATGTGGAGATTTAGAAACAGCAAAAAAATTTTATAGTGAAACACTTGGTTGCAGATTAGATAATTCTGCTCAAGAGTGGGCAGATGTTGATTTTTGGGGAAACGAATTAACACTTCATGCAAGTGAGCATAAACTAGATAATGAAAGACATGATGTTGATATGGGGAATGTTT
>CACJXB010000042.1:0-2781 GCA_902597265.1 uncultured Pelagibacteraceae bacterium
GAAGATAATAAACCCATTTTACATTTGGCTGAAATTCATAATAAAATTACAATTCAACAAAATTTAAATTTTCTTTTATTAATTTTTTCAAATCTTTGATAGTTAAAAATTTATTATTTGTATCTGAACTGTACTTAAAACTATTGATTTTTTTAAATGAACCAAAGCTGGAATATTTGTTGTTATTACCTAGAATCGTTTTAATGATAAACAGCTTTTTAAATTCTAATATTTCTCCTGATTCAAATTCTGATATCATTTCCTCATGAATTTTTTCTCCTGGTCTAATACCTGAAATCTTGACTTTTGATGATGGTGCTATGGCTCTTGCAAGATCAGATATTTTATAAGACGGGATTTTTGGAATAAAAATTTCACCACCTTTTTGTTCTTTTAAACATTGTATTACAAAATTAATACTTTCTGGTAATGTAATATTAAATCTTGTCATTGATTTATTTGTAATAGAAAGTTGATTTTTTTTTGAGTCTTGAATAAATCTTGGTATCACTGATCCTCTTGATCCCATTACATTTCCATATCTTACAACACTAAATCTTATATCTTTTGATCCTTTATAATTATTTGCTGACACAAATAACTTATCAGCGCACAATTTTGTTGCACCATACAAATTTACTGGAGATGAAGCTTTATCTGTAGATAGTAAAATCAAATTTCTTACTTTTTTTTCTATAGCCGCACCTATTACATTTGAAGTTCCATCTATATTTGTTTTAATGAATTCCATAGGATTATATTCTGCAGTATCAACTTGTTTAAGAGCAGCTGCATGTATCACTATATCAACATTATCAAAGGATAATTTTAATCTTTCGAAATCCCTTACATCCCCAATAAAAAATCTTAATTTTTTAAAACCTTTTATTTTTTGAAGCTCTTTTTTCATATTGTACTGCTTGAGTTCATCCCTGCTATATATTATGATTTTTTTCATCCCTTTATATTTATTAAGAATATGTTTTACAAAATTTTTACCAAAAGATCCTGTTCCCCCGGTAATTAAAATAGTTTTATTTTTAAACATTAGATCTCCAAAAATTTAAAGTATCTAATAATATATCGTCAAAAGAATATCTTATTTTCCAGCCAGTTCTTTTGTAAAATTTTTTAGTATCAGCAATCAAGTAAGGAACATTTGTTGGTCTAATAAAAGGTTTATATTTTTGGTAGGTTATTTTTTTTACAGAAGACATCGAAATTAATTTTTGTAAAGCTTCTTTAAAAGTAAAGATAGACTTTTTACTTTCATTTCCAATTAAATATAATTCTCCAGGAGTACATTTTTCCGAAGCAAGCCAATAAGCATTAACAATATCATAAACGTGAGTGAAATTTCTTTTATCCTCTAAGTGACCAACTTTTACAACAGGTTTTTGTAATTTTTTTTCAATACAAGCAATTTGATAAGCGTATGAAGAAATACCAAAAACTTTTTCTCTTCTAGGACCCTCGTGATTAAATGTTCTAGTTCTAATAACGTTTAACCCATATGACTTGTAATATACATACCCAATAAGATCTTGAGCAATTTTTGTAACCGCGTATGGATTGACTGGTCTTAAAATTGTTTTATCAATAATTGGTAATTCTTTTTTATTTATCTCACCATATTCTTCTCCTGAACCAGGTAAAATTATTTTTGCTTTAGAATTGATTTGTCGCATTGCTTCAAGGAGGTTTAAAGTCCCATTATAATTAACAGACATATATCTATTAGGGTGATCCCATGAAGGACTTACAAAGCTTTCAGCTGCAAAATGAAAAATTTTATGAGGATTTATTTGTTTTATAATTTTTAAAGTTGATACAGGGTCTGTTATATCACAGTCAACCCACTTAACAGTGTTATAAAAATGTTTTACATTATCTAATCTTGAAAGGTGATATCTTTTTGTACAAAAAATTTTTATATTTTTTTTTTTTAACAAATAATCAACTAAATGACTTCCAACAAATCCAGTTGAGCCAGTTACAAGGATTTTTTTCATTTTAAAATATTTTCTATCTTTTTTTTTTTATTTTTTAAAAATACATATACGCTAAATTAATTTTTAAGGTAGTAAATATCAAAAAAAATTTTTCTAAAATACTCAACTCTTTGGAATTTAAAGATTTTTTAACACATACTTTATTTAATTCAAAATATGGTAAAAAATAATAAATGAATTTGTTAAAATAATGACTTCTTTTTAAATGATCTTTATCAGCTGATCTTCCAGATGATCCAATCACTATCAATCCTTCATCTATAGTTTTAAATTTGCCTTGAAAAAGTAACTCTAGAACGACTATCCAGTCAATTGCCAAATAATCTTTAGTAAATTCCGTTGTTTTGAGCAAGTACTCTTTTTTTATAAGACCATAAACCATACTCAAACATTTTGATCTAATTTCATGAAATTGCCTAATTCTTCTAAAAAGACTACTTTCAAAATCAAATTTGACAATATTTCTTTTTTCTTGGTATTCAAAATCATAACACGATGGAGATGAGCAAAAAATAAAATTTTTATTTTCTTCTAAAAATTTCAAATTTTCTTCTATAAAATTTTCAGATATAAAATCGTCATGACAGTTCCATTTAAAATATTTACCTTTTGCTTTATTTAAAACAAATGTAAAATTTTCACCTGGTCCTAATGGTTTAATTTGCTGAAAAAATTTTACTCTTTTATCATTCGCTATAATTTCTTTGATAATATTAGCAGTATCATCTGTTGAACAATTATCAGATATTATAACTTCGATATTCTGGTA
>CACJXB010000043.1:0-2711 GCA_902597265.1 uncultured Pelagibacteraceae bacterium
AGGCTTAGGTGCTGGAGCAAAACACGAAATTGGCTTAGCAGCAGCAAATGAGTCTTTAAATGACATTGTTGATATTCTTAAAGGTGCCAATATGGTTTTTATTACAGCTGGTATGGGTGGAGGAACCGGTACTGGCGCTGCACATGTAATTGCAAGAGCTGCTAAAGAATTAAATATTCTTACAGTAGGTGTAGTAACTTTACCATTTTTATATGAAGCACCATCAAGAATGCGAAGAGCACACGAAGGGCTTGAAGAACTAAGAAAACATGTAGATACTATTATTGTTATTCCAAACCAAAATTTATTTAAAATTGCAAATGAACAAACTACATACAAAGAGTCTTTTCAACTATCAAACAGTATCTTAAGACATGGGGTTCAAAGTGTAACAGATTTGATGGTAAAAGATGGTTTAGTTAATTTAGATTTTGCCGACGTAGAAACTGTAATGAGCTCTATGGGTAAAGCAATGATGGGCACAGGTGAAGCTGAGGGGGAAGATAGAGCTGAAAAGGCAACTGAGATAGCTTTAAATAACCCTCTAATTGATGACTATTCACTTAAAGGCGCTAAAGGTTTGTTAATTAACATCACTGGAGGAAATGATCTAAAACTTTTCGAAGTAGACGAAATAGTAAATAAAATTAGATCTGAAGTTGATGCTGAAGCAGAGATTATAAATGGATCAATCATTGATCCATCGTTAGATGGAAAAATTCGTGTATCTATAGTTGCTACTGCTTTAGATGGCCAACATCCTGTATCAAAATCAGTAATAAATATGGTTCATCGTATTCAAAATCGTAATCCAGGATATTCTGATTTTACAACAGCAACAGGAACAACCTCACATAACTTTTCTAATGCAAGTTCTAATCCAGTATCACATGGTGCTAATGCTTTAAAACTTGAGAATGAAATAGTAAATGAAAGTTTAAACAATCAAACAGTTGATGAGGTGAACAATCAATATCATGAAGAATTACTAAAAGATCAAGAAGCTAAAAGTATAGTTGATAGTACATCAGATGATGAAGAGAAGTCTTTTTCTCAAGAAGCAATTAGTAATGAGACTGAACACAATATAACTAATGATCTAAAGGAATTTGGTGTAGATACAGATGAACCAGATTTATTTAGTAATGATAATCAAAATTCATCTTCTGAAAGTTTATTAGGATCTGAAAAAGATGATCAAGAAGAAGATGATCTTGAGATACCTGCATTTTTAAGAAGACAAAAAAATTAATGGTCTTCGAAAAAATAAATGGAAGCCACCATGGTACTGGATACTCCAAAACATTATCCGGTATTGCTAAATGAATTAATTAGCATTATTTCCCCTCAACATGGTGGCACATTTATCGATTGCACATTTGGGCAAGGCGGATACACAAAAAAAATTTTAAATTTTAAAAATACAAAAGTAATTGCAATAGATAGAGATTTAAAAACTAAAGAAATAGCAGATAAATTTCTAAATAGATTCCATGAAAGGTTTTCATTTAAAAACAAAAAATTTAGTCAGTTAGATAATCTTAAACTTAAAAATGTGGATGTTAGAGCAGTTGTTTTTGATTTAGGATACTCATTAGTCCAAATAAAAGATCCTGACAAAGGATTGTCTTTTAACTCCATTGGCGATCTAAATATGCAGATGGGGATTAATAATTTTTCTGCATCAGATGTAATTAATAAATTAAATGTAAAAGAATTGGAAAAAATTTTTAAATTTTTTGGTGAGGAGAAAGATGCAAAAAAAATTGCAAATATTATCGTAAGAGAAAGAAAAACTAAAAAAATTAATACTCAAATTTTAGTAGCATTGATTGAAAAAATTAAAAAAAAGAAAAATTTGAAAATCCATAATGCAACAAAAGTTTTTCAAGCTTTAAGAATTTTTGTAAATAAAGAAATTAGTGAATTGATATTTGGTTTAATAACTGCATCGAAAATTCTCAAAAAAAATGGAGTATTAGCTGTTGTAACCTTTCATTCTATTGAAGATAAAATAGTTAAATATTTTTTTAAAAGCTTATCCGAAAAAAAAAGTGTCTCAAGATATTTACCAAAATTAGAACAATCTGAAAAATTATTTTATCTAAAAGAAAAAAAACCAATTTTACCATCAATTAAAGAACTAAAAGAAAATATATCTTCAAGATCTGCAAAACTCAGGTATTTAATTAAAAAAGATAATTCTTATCACTTTGAAAATGATATTTTAGATAAATTTGATCATTTATTAAAGGTAGAGAGTATTGGAGATAAGTTATGAAAAAATTTTTAATTTTTTTCATTATACTACCCTTAATTTTATTTACCGCTTTCATTAAAAACTCAACAAAAAGAATAGATGATCAAATTTTTATGACCAAAGAAGACATTAGGATTTTAAAAAAAGATTATGAAAGAAATAAATTGGAATATGATTATCTCAGTTCAGCAGAAAAACTTTTGGAATTCCATCGATTATATTTTGATGATGAGTTATTAAGAAAAGATATTAATCAGATAAGTACAATTAAGAAAATGAATAATGATCTTAATATTGAAAGACTAAAAATAAGTGTAGATAAATGAAAAATAAAAAACAAAATATTATTTTGGAGGATCAACAAGATGATTTTTTGTTTAAAAAAACTAAATCTAACTTAAATATTTCATTTAACAGGGTATCATTTATTTTTTTTGTTTTTTTTGTTGTT
>CACJXB010000044.1:0-2654 GCA_902597265.1 uncultured Pelagibacteraceae bacterium
AAAATAAATTAATCTTATTATTAACTGCAATAATTTTATCAGGTTGCATTGGTGTTTCTTCCAGCGGTGTATTCGGGACCGGGGTAAGTGTCGCTTTAGACCCAAGGTCTGTTGGAACCCAAATAGATGACTCAATAATGCAAAAAAACTTATCTGCAAGAATGATTTTATTAGACAAAAAAAACCTCTTGTCCGTAAAGTCAAAAGTTTTAGATGGTAGAATTTTTTTAACCGGAAAAGTAGAAAATCCTGAGGACAAATTGAAATTAACTAAGATGGCTTGGGAAACAGAGGGTGTAAGATCCGTAAGGAATGATATTAAAGTTAAAGAGGATTTTAACTTTAAGCAGTCTGCAAAAGATCTTCTAATTACATCGCAATTAAGAACTGCACTAATTATAGATAAAGAAATTAAATCAACAAATTATCAAATTGATACTTATAAAAAGAAAATTTATATCTATGGTATTGCAATGACTTCGGATGAAAAAGAAAAAGTTATTGATGAGGCAAAACAAATTTTAGATGTAAAGGATGTTATAGCTAGTATTCTGCTTGTGGAAAATTTAAGAATTCAAAAAAATTAGTTCTTTTTGTATTGAATTACATCTGCCGAGTATGCTGCTATTGAAGCTAGATTGATAATATCTGATGTTGAACTTCTTAAAGGTGCAATCTCTATTGGTTGACCCAATCCAACTAATAAAGGCCCAATAACTTTAGCTCTACTCATAGATTTAATCATTTTGTAAGATATAGCAGCACTATGTTGACTTGGCATTATCAAAACATTTGAACTTCCAACAATTTCAGAGAATGGATATAGCTCCTTATATACTTCTTCTAAGGCAACATCCGGCTGCATTTCACCATCAAATTTAAAATCTACATTATCTTTTTTTAAAATCTCAACAGCATCGCTTAATCTTTTTGTTCTATCGGTTGCTGGTTCACCAAAAGTAGAATGGGAAAGAAATGCAATCTTAGGATCAAATCCAAAAAGTCTCACAACTCTAGCAGCAGATTTTGCCATCTCAGCTAATTGTTGTGCATCTGGGTATTCTATAACTGATGTGTCGCAAAGAAAAATTGTTTTACCTCTATTAACAATTAAATTAAGACCAAACATGATCTCTCCTGGTCTAGGATCCACAACTTTGATTATTTTTTCAAGTGAAGAAGAATATCTCCTAGTATTACCAGTCACCATCGCGTCTGCATCTTCACACGCAACCATACAAGATGCCCATATTACTCTATCGTTCCTGACCAGTCTGTCACAATCCCACTCTAACATACCTTTTTCTCTTTGAAGTTTTTTAAAAAGATATTTGACGTATTTATCTCTTTTAACTTTGTCTTTGGAATTCACAATTTCAATGTCAAAGTTTTCATTGTAACCAATTTTTTTAATTTGATTTTTAATCAACTCCTCTTTTCCAACTAATACAGGTATTCCTAATTTTGACTTTTTAAAAGCAATGGCAGCTTTCAACATATTTTCATCCTCACCATCTGCAAAAACCACTTTTTTTTGCTTTTTTTTGATATAAGAATTTATACCCTGCATGATAGTGACAGTGGGGTCTAATCTTTGTTTAAGTTGATCTTTATAGACTTCAAAATCATTTATTTTAATTCTTGCAACTTCAGTATCCATTGCCGCTTTAGCAACTGCAGCAGGTATTACACTTATTAGTCTTGGATCAAATGTAGATGGTATTATATAATCTTTACCATAATAAGGTCTTTCGCCGCCCATCGCCGCAACAACTTCGTCGGGCACGCTTTCTTTTGCTAGGTTCGCAATCGCATGTGCAGCTGCAATTTTCATTTCATCATTAATAGTTTTAGCTCTTATATCTAATGCACCTCGAAAAATATAAGGAAAGCCAATTAAATTGTTTACTTGATTCGGATAATCTGATCTTCCAGTTGCAATAATTGCATCATTTCTAACTTCTTCAATTTCTTCAGGTGTTATTTCCGGATCTGGATTTGCACATGCAAAAATTATTGGATTCTTAGACATTTTTTTTACCATGTCTTTTGTTAACGCTCCTTTTGCTGACAAACCTAAAAAAACATCTGCATCTTTAATCGCATCATTTAAACTTCGATCTTTAGTGTCAATAGCATGACTAGATTTCCATTGATTTAAATTTTCTCTTCCTCTGAAAATTACACCTGTACGGTCAACCATTGTGATATTTTTTTGAGGAACACCATTTTTTTTAAATAAATTAGTACAGGCCATTGCAGAGGCCCCAGCACCATTGACTACAATTTTGACCTCATCTATTTTTTTTTTACTTATATCTAACGCATTCATTAAAGCTGCAGTAGTTATAATTGCTGTTCCATGTTGATCATCGTGAAAAACAGGCACATCCAAAATTTCCTTTAATTTATCTTCAATGATGAAGCAATCAGGCGCAGCAATATCTTCAAGATTAATTCCACCGAAGCTAGGAGCAAAATTCTTAATACTATTAATTATTTCATTTGGGTCTGATGAGTCAATTTCAAGATCTATCGAGTCTATATCTGCAAATCTCTTAAATAAAACTGCTTTACCCTCCATTACCGGTTTTGAAGCTAAAGCACCCAAGTTTCCCATACCGAGTATTGCTGAACCGTTGCTTATTACTGCA
>CACJXB010000045.1:0-2504 GCA_902597265.1 uncultured Pelagibacteraceae bacterium
AAAAAGATCTTATCAAAGATAAAAAAGAACTTTCCGAGCATTTAATGCTCTTAGATTTAGGAAGAAATGATACGGGAAAAGTCTCTAAGATAAACACTGTAAAAGTGACAGAAAGTTTTATAATTGAAAAATACTCACATGTTATGCATATAGTTTCTAATGTAATAGGAAAATATAATACGAAATTTTCTAAGTTTAAATCACTTCTTGCTGGTTTTCCTGCAGGTACTGTATCAGGAGCACCTAAAATTAGAGCCATGGAAATAATTGATGAGCTAGAAAAAACAAAAAGAAAAGTTTACGCGGGGGGTATTGGTTATTTTTCTGCTAATGGAGAATTTGATACATGTATAGCTTTAAGAACTGCAGTAGCAAAAAAAAATAAATTTTATGTTCAAGCAGGTGCAGGGATAGTTGCGGACAGTAAACCTGAAAAAGAATATCAAGAAACAGTTAACAAAGCAAAAGCTTTAATAAACGCGTTAAAATGAAAAAAATTATTTTAATAGATAATTACGACAGTTTTACTTTTAATCTTTATCATTATTTGTCATCATTAAAAGTAAATGTTGATGTTATCAGAAATGATGAAATTACGTCATCCGAAATATTAAAGAAAAGATATAGTAAGATAGTTATCTCTCCTGGACCTGGAAATCCAAATCAATCAGGAAATTGCCTTAAAATTGTTAATACACTCTATAAAAAGATGCCTATATTGGGTGTTTGTTTAGGTCATCAAATAATTGGTCAAGTGTTTGGATCGAAAATAATTCAAGCAAAAAAACTTATGCATGGAAAAATTAGTAAAATCTTTTCAAAAAAAATCGGTATATTGAAAAATCTTCCAAAAAAATTTGATGCTACAAGATATCATAGCTTAATTATTGATAAAAAATCGCTGTCAAAAGATCTTGAAATTACTGCTGAAACTGAAAATGGATTGATAATGGGTGTAAGACACAAAAAGTATCATGTACATGGAGTGCAATTTCATCCTGAAAGTATTAAAACAAAGTTAGGTATTAAAATTTTAAAGAATTTTATTAAAATTGAAAATTAATGAAACAATTTATAGAAAAAATTAGGAATAAAGAAAATTTAACTTTCGATGAAAGTAAGGTTGCTTTTGAGTTATTAATGGATGGCAAAGCAGAAGACCATGAAATATTTGACTTTTTGACACTTTTATCTGCTAAGGGCGAAGTTTCAGATGAAATAGCTGGAGGAGTGTATGTACTTAGAAATAAATCTAAAAGAGTAAGTGTAAAAAATTGTATTGATACATGTGGTACTGGTGGAGATGGCATGAATACACTTAATATATCTACAGCATCAGCATTGTTACTTTCGAGTATGGGAGTCAAAGTAGCAAAACACGGAAATAAAGCAGTATCCTCAAAATGTGGTTCTGGTGATGTACTGGAAGCCTTGAATATCAAAATAAATCTAGAGCCAAAAGAAATTGAAAATCAAATTAACAAAAATAATTTTGGTTTTATGTTTGCACCAAATTATCATAGTGCGATGAGATTTGTCGGTCCAACAAGGAAAAAAATTGGAAAGAGAACTATATTTAATATGATTGGACCATTAAGTAGCCCTGCTTTAGTAAAGAGACAAGTAGTCGGTGTTTTCGATAAAAAACTTTTAAAAATATTTGCAAACGCTTTAAATAATTTAGATATAAAATTTGCATGGATTGTTAATAGTGAAGATGGTTTAGATGAAATTTCACCTTACGCCAAAACTAACGTTATGCAATTAAAAGATAATAAAATTTCTGAAATAATTATTAATCCAAAAGAATTAAATGTAAATGCAGATAAATTTGAAAATCTTATTGGTGATAACGCAAAATTTAATGGGAGTAAAATGATAGATATATTTAAGGGTGAGGATAATGATTTTTCTAAATCAGTGTGTTTAAATGCAGCTGCAGGTCTTATAGTTAGTGAAACTTATCAAAATTTTAAAGATGCATACAATGATGCAAGAAAACATATTTTATCCAGTAAAGTTATAAATCATTTAGCAAAAATACAAAATGACTGAAAATGTTCTTGAAAAGATAATTCAAATTAAAAGAAAAAAGATAATTAATTTAAAAAAGAATATCTCATTAGACTCATTAAATGGTTTAATTGACCAGAATAAAACATTCATTAATTTTAAACTTAAAATTGAAAATAACATTAAAAATAGTAAATTTTCAATTATTGCTGAAATTAAAAAAGCTAGCCCATCTGCTGGCGTAATAATTAAAGATTATAATCCTGTCAAAATAGCCAATTTATATAATGATAATAAAGCAACTTGTTTATCAGTACTAACTGAAGAAGATTTTTTTTTAGGAAACTTAAAACATATAAGTGAAATTAAAAAAAAGATAAATCTACCAATTCTTTGTAAGGATTTTTTTGTTGATAAATTTCAAATACCACTTGCAAAAAGTTATGGTGCAGACGCTATATTAATCATATTAGCTGGTATTAGTGAAAATC
>CACJXB010000046.1:0-2485 GCA_902597265.1 uncultured Pelagibacteraceae bacterium
TTATCAATTTCATCAAATATATTTTTAGATGTTACATTTTTTAAAAAAATTGGATTATTAATTGTCTCAGGCAATCCACCTCTTTTAGAAATAATTACAGCGTTAGCGCGAGAACCTGCTTCTAATGAAGATCTACCAAAAGGCTCCTCCCATAAAGATGGAGCTACAGTTATAGATGATTTGTTATAAAGTTTTAAAACTTCATCTTGAGATATCCAGCCTGTAAATTCTAATCTACTATGATTAAACGAATATTTTTCTCTTGGCTCATCACCAATAGCTATTGCCTTCCATGCCTTGTATTTGTTAAGAATTTTTGAAACTGCTATAGCAAACTTATCAAAACCTTTAGCATTATTTAATTTTCCAGAAAATATAATTATCTTTTCTTTTTTTGGAAATTTATTTAATTTATTTATACTTGGATACAAAGTTCTAAAATTAGTATAAAAATTTTTGTCTAATCCATTAAAAAATTTCTCTTCTACCCAAGTGCTTACAAAATAAATCTTATGACAAATATCTAAAAGTTTTTTTCTTTCAGATACAGAAGTAGAGCCCTTAAGATTTAAAGGATCATTATGTATTATTAAAATGAAATTTGTATTTTTAATTTTTTCTGCAATTTTTAATAGATAAGAAGGACGGTTATGAATTTCAATAATTGCTGGATTTTCTATTTTACAAAAATCGATTAATTTGTTGATATAAAACTTAGATTTACTAAATATCTTAATTTTTGGAATATTAATATTATTGTAATTTTTTTTAATAAAAACATTTTTGGTATTATTTGTTGATCCAAAAATTTTTATATGATTTTTATATTTAGAGTGTTTGAAAAAATCTTTCACCCAAATAGATGCTGAACCAGCATAATTTTTTATAAACTGATCTTTATGAGGTAGAATAATAAAAATGTTTTTATTCATATAAACTTACAATTTTCTTTTATCAAATATAATGTAATATAAAACCATTAATGAAAATAAATGTTTTAGGTTCTGGTTATATGGGCAAACAAATATGTTCATTATTTGTTGCATTAGGTCATTCAGTAAATTTATGGCAAAATACTGATGAAAAATTAGACCATGTTCTAAAAGCTGAAATACAAAAATTAAATAAATACTTTGATATTAAGAATAATGGAACATTTTCAGTCACAAATGATATTTCATATCTTGAAGAAAATTTAACTATAGAAACTGTAAAAGAAGATTTAAAAGTAAAAAAAGAGATAATCTCAAAATTAAAATTTGAAAATAATATTTTTAGTAATACCTCTTCATTAAAGTTATCTGAAATTGGTGAAAATATTAATGGATTTCATTTTATGAATCCAATTACAATCCCTTTAGTTGAATTATGTAAGAAAGGTAAATATTCAGAAGACTTGTTAAAAGAATTATTAGACTCATTAATAAAGCAATCTTATGAAATAATAAATGTTACTGATAAACCAGGTTTTATAGTTAATAGTATCATATTTAAGGAAATCTCATATTTCTTTTATCTTTGCGAAATAGAAAAAAAATCAATTTCTGATTTAAAAAAGATTTATAAAATACTTTTAAAAAATTCTGATCCAATAAAGATTGTAAATATGATTGGTATCGATACATCATTAAGTATTCTAGAAAATCTAAAAAAATATGATAAGAATATTTATGTCCCTAATATTTTAAAAGAGTCTGTTAAAAATAATGTTTTAGGTTTTAAAAATAAAAAATTACTTAAACTTTAAATATTTAATTCTTAATTTTTTATATATATCTTTAATATCTTTTGGATAATCTTTTTGAAATCTTGCTACCCAAGGATAGGCCCTTTCATTTGATTGTGGTATTTTTATATTTGAAATATTTCCTTTTATTCTAAAAGGATTTCCTGAGCCAATTAATTCTGGATCAACATCTTTATTAACTAAACTATTTGCACCTATGAAAGCTGAAAAACCCACTTTTATACCAGGTAAAATTGTTGCTCTTGTGCAAATTATAGAAAAAGGTTCCAAAACAACTCCTTTTCTTATGTCACTTGGAGGTATTGGATCATTAGTTAACACAACATAAGGAAATATATAAACATAAGACATTATTTTACTATGTTGACCAACATGAACACAACTATGTAATTTTGAATAATCATCTATTGAACAATTACCTTCTAAATCACTATAACTTCCTATCTGCACATTTTTTCCTAAAAAGGTCTCCTCTCTTATTAAAACATTGTGCCCAATAATATTATTCAGACCAATTTCTGAGCCAAGGTAAATAACAGAATGAGAATTAATAATTGAATTTTTTCGTATTATTAATTTTTTATTAAACTTATTTTTTGGATTTAAACCAATCACACAAAAATCACCTATAGTAACATTTTCTTCAATCACTACATTCTCATAAATCATTGCAGTTTTAGAAATATTACAGTTTTTGCCTATTACGGATTTAGTCATTAAAGGTAATTAGTGTAAATG
>CACJXB010000047.1:0-2472 GCA_902597265.1 uncultured Pelagibacteraceae bacterium
AAAAAACCCCATCAAGTTGAAAATTGGCTAAACGTTTTTCACCATCATTTTGGTAATACTAAATTATCTAGGGTTTATGTGCCTAGCTTTGATTGTTCTTGGAACTTTTCATCATCCATTAATCATTAATTTTTCTTTTCCTAACACTTAATTTGTGAAATACTTTAATTTTATTAAAGGAGAATATGATGAATATATTTAAAAAGATTATCTTTTCAATTTTACTTTCCTTATTAGTTGTGGGAAATGTTAATGCCGACAAGATAAGAATTGGAACAGAAGGTGCTTATCCTCCATGGAACTCAAAAGATGAGTCAGGAAAGTTAATTGGATTTGAAGTTGAACTAGCTTGGACACTTTGCAGATATATAGGACAACAATGTACTATAGTCGAACAAGATTGGGATGGAATGATTCCAGCTCTAATTATGAGAAAATTTGATGCAATAATGGCTGGAATGTCAATTACAGCTGAGAGACAAAAAGCAATTAGTTTTTCCCAAGGTTATGCAGATGAAGTTGCCTCATTAGCGGTTATGAAAGGTTCAAATCTTGAAGGATTAGATACACCTGCAGGAATTAATCTAACCAAACCTAATGCAGCTGCAAAAAAAGCATTAAAAACTTTAACTTCAGCTTTAGCAGGAAAAACAGTTTGTGTTCAAACAGCTACAATCCACCAAAACTTTTTAGATTCTGGTGATGTTGGAAAAGTTAATGTTAGAACTTACAAAACACAAGATGAAGTTAACCTAGACTTAGCATCAGGAAGATGTGATGCTGCATTAGCTGCTGCTGTTGCGTTTAGTGATTATGCTGAAAAATCTGGAAAACCTGTAGTTTTAACAGGACCAACTTTTTCAGGTGGTGCATTCGGTAATGGTGTTGGTGTAGGTATTAGAAAAGATGATACTGAACTTTTAAAAAAGTTTAACGCAGCAATCGATAAAGCGAGAAAGAACGGGGATATTAGTAGAATAGCTACTAAATGGTTCGGTTTCGACGCTTCTATGTAATTCAATTTTAGATTTGGCGGCTATAATGTATAGTCGCCAATCTGTATGGAACTTCTAGCATTTGGAGATACTGGTTGGGGTGATGAGTTATTTCGTGCAACTCTTATGACAATCGCCGTATCAATTACCGCAATGGTAATTGGTTTTGTTTTTGCTGCAATTTTTACTCCATTAAAATTGTCAAAATATAAATTTTTAAATTTCATTGGAAACATTTACACAACAGTCATTAGAGGGGTACCTGAGTTACTTGTAATTTATTTATTTTTTTTTGGTGGAAGTGGAGCAATCATGTTTGTTGCTTCAATATTTGGTTATAATGAGTACATAGAAATTAATGCTTTTGTTACAGGATCATTTGCAATAGGAATTATTTCAGGTGCTTATTCTACTGAAGTTTTTAGAGGTGCAATTCAATCGATTGATAAAGGACAATTTGAAGCTGCAAAAGTTTTAGGTTTTAGTAAATTTAAACGACTTTATAAAATCATTTTGCCTCAAATGTTAAGACTTGCAATTCCAAATTTAAGTAATGTTTGGCAAATTACATTAAAAGATACATCTTTAATTTCTGTAACAGGACTTGTTGAAATAATGAGACAGTCTTATATTGCAGCAGGATCAACAAGAGATCCACTATTTTTTTATTCTTTTGCTGCAGTCTTATATTTATTACTTACTTTCTTGAGTATGAAATTAATCAATAGATTAGAAATTAAATATAGTAGAGGTTATTAATGGATTTTGATTTAATGACAAATAGTTTCCCTAAGTTATTAAATGCTACAATTGTTACTCTAAAACTTTTATCAGTTTCATTGATAATTGGTTTATTTATTGGTCTTTTTTTTGCAGTGCTAAGATTAAATAAAAATATTTTTATAAACAAATTTGCTTATGGATATTCTTATATATTTAGAGGAACACCTTTATTGGTACAAATATTCATAATTTATTTTGGCTTGGGTCAGATAGAATCTGTTAGGTCATCATTTTTATGGGTTGTTCTTAAAGAACCTTATTGGTGTGCAATTATTGCTTTTGCATTGAATACTGGCGCATATACTTCAGAAATTTTAAGATCAGCTTTTCAAACTATTAAACCAGGAATTATTGAAGCTGGAAAAAGTTTAGGTATTTCAAAAAAGGAAATCTTTTATAAAATACAGATACCAATTGCAATAAGACAATCTCTTCCGGCTTATGGAAATGAGATTATCTTAATGCTTAAGGGAACCTCATTAGCAAGTACCGTAACATTAATGGATTTAACAGGTGTTGCTAAATATATAATTTCAACAACTTTTAAACCTATTGAAGTTTTTATAGTAGCAGGTGGTATCTATTTATTTATGACTTTTATAATTCATAATGTGATTAAGTTTTTAGAAAAAAAATATAGCTATTAATATTTTGTATATTCTTTAATTTCTTTAATCTTAGATCCAGTAAGATC
>CACJXB010000048.1:0-2379 GCA_902597265.1 uncultured Pelagibacteraceae bacterium
TTAGATTTCTAGATGATAATGCAATTGAATTATTATCCCTTATGGTTTTACATGGAACGATTTTACAATCATATTTTTTTTCAATATATCTTTTAACTAAGTATAATTGCTGAAAGTCTTTTTCTCCCATAAAAATTTTTTTTGGTTTTATAATTTTTGTTAATCTATCCATTACATCAATTACACCCTCAAAGTGTCCCTTTCTGTATTTTGCACATAATATCTTTTGGTTTTTTAACAGCTTTATTTTCTTTGTTTTTTTAGAATTATAAACTTGTTTTTTATTAGGTATAAATACGAAGTTCACATTAAGTTTTTTTAAAATTTTAACGTCTTTTTCATAATTTCTGGGGTATCTTAAAAAGTCAACTTTACTATTAAACTGGGTTGGATTTATAAAGATACTTACAATTGTTTTATTGCATATTTTTTTAGATTTTTTGATAAGGGAAATATGTCCTTTATGAAGACTCCCCATAGTTGGAACGAAACCTAAATTTTTAACATTATATAATGCCTCATTTAAATCATCTTTATTTAATAAAATTTTCATTTGTATAAATAATTTTAATAAGTAAAACATTTGAATGATTAAACAAGCAATAATTCCTTTAGCAGGACTTGGTACTCGTTTACTGCCTTTAACAAGTGTATTTGCAAAAGAACTTTTGCCTATTAATGGTAAACCTGGAATTGAATATATCCTTGATGAATGTGTTCAAGCAGGTATTAGAGAAATTATTTTTATTATATCTGATAAAAAAAAAATGATTAAAGATTATTTTTACAACGATAAGTTTTATAAAAAGATTATAAAAAAGAAAAAAGACAAAAGGGTTTTACAAGAATACAAAAAAATACTTCGATTTAAGAAAATGATTAGGTTTGTATATCAAAATAAGCCTCTAGGAACTGGTGATGCGGTATTGAAAACAAAAAAATATATTAAAGATAAGTTTTTTTTAATGTTATTACCAGATGATTTAATAATTAAAAAAAATTGTTCAAGGTCAATGATTGCTTTGCATAAAAGATATAATTCCTCTGTTATGGCAAGCATGAATGTAAAGAAAAATAATGTTTCAAGATGGGGAATTTACAGATTATCAAAAAAAATAAATAAGAATAATTATATGATTAAAGGAGTGGTTGAGAAACCTACTATTAAGAATGCTCCATCTAATAAAGCAGTTATAGGCAGATATATACTACCAAGAAAAATTTTTTCTAAACTATCAAAACTAAAACCAGGTAAAGGTGGTGAAATACATATTACTGATGCAATTCAATCCTTAATTAATGAAGATGAAAAGTTTATAGCTCACAATTTTAAAGGAAAGTATCTAGATTGTGGAAGTATGAGTGGTTATATAAAATCAAGCTTGGAGATATCTAAATTATGAAACTTTGCATGATAGGTACAGGATATGTTGGTTTAGTAAGTGGTGTTTGTTTTTCAGATTTAGGAAATGACGTGATATGTGTAGATAAAGATAAAAATAAAATTGATTTACTTCAAAAGGGTAAAATACCCATTTATGAACCTGGTTTATCAGAATTAGTAATAAAGAATTTCAAAAATAAAAGATTATCATTTTCAACAAATTTGAAAAAATCTGTTAATAAATCTGATATTATATTTATTTGTGTAGGTACACCAACTAAAAAAGGTGGAAGTTCAGCTGATTTAAGTCAAATTTATAATGTTGCAAAAGAAATAAGTTCCTCAATAAACAAATTTAAAATAATCATAACTAAATCAACAGTTCCAGTTACCACTGGTGATGAAATTGAAAAAATTATTTCAAAAAAAAATTCTAAAAAAAAATTTTCAGTTGTCTCTAACCCAGAATTTTTAAGAGAAGGAGAGGCTATAAGAGATTTTACTTTTCCTGATAGAATAGTTGTTGGATCAAATGAAAAAAAAACAAATCGTATTTTAAGAAATTTATATAGCCCTTTAATCTCAAAAGGAGCACAATATTTAAATACATCTAGACGAGCAGCAGAGTTAATAAAATATGCTTCAAATGCTTTCTTAGCTACAAAAGTTACATTTATAAATGAAATTGCAAATTTGTGTGAAAACACAGGCATAAATGTTGAAGATATATCTATCGGCATGGGTTTAGATAAAAGAATAGGTAGTCGATTTTTAAGAGCTGGTCCAGCATATGGTGGATCTTGTTTTCCAAAAGATACAAAAGCAATTATTTCAACAGCAGATAAATTTAAATCAAATCTTTCAGTAATAAAATCAGTGATTAAATCTAACGAAAATAGATCAAATATTTTATTAAAAAGAATAAATAAGATTTTAAATAATAAGATTAAGAATAAGAAAATATCTTTTTTAGGTGTTACTTTTAAAGCTAATAC
>CACJXB010000049.1:0-2367 GCA_902597265.1 uncultured Pelagibacteraceae bacterium
CTCTATACATTTGAAAGCGGTATTTTTTTTAGTTAACCTAGATCCTAATGTTATAATATTTGCATTGTTATGCAATCTAGATAATTGAGTGTTTTTTACGGAATAACACACTGCAGCTCTTATTTTTTTATGTCTATTTGCTGCCATTGACATGCCCATTCCAGATCCACAAACCAAAATACCCATATTTTTACTATTATTACTCACCTTTCTACAAAGTTTGTGAGCATAATCTGGATAATTAACAGATCTTTTTGAGTTGTCAGTCCCCAAATCTTGAAATCTATATTTTTTCTTAAATTTTTTTTTAATTTGTTCTTTAAGCATATATCCAGCATGATCTGATGAAATAAATATTTTTTTCAAATTAATTAAATTTATGATCTAAAACACAAGCTACTAGGTGAATTCTATTTTCTTCTCCACCATTAAAAGCATTATGGTATTTTGTATTGTTTGTAATCCACACTGATCCATCAGCTGGTAAATGTTTTGCAACATTGTCAATAACCATGATAGATCCTGGGTTCGTGATAATTGGAATATGCAGTCTTGGTTCAGGGTCTCTATGCCAACTCAAAGTTGATCTTGGTGTTTTTAATAAAATTCTCACTCTACCTAATTTATATTTCGCAGATAGCACATCAAAAACCTCTTTAAAATATGTATCTTTATAATCTTCAATAAATTCAGAATATGCAGCTTCATTTATTTTCTCATCTCTAACAACTTCATTACCAGAAGCATCTGGTTTTGTCCAAAATACACCTCTTGCCTTATGACCTTTGATGGAATCTGGATCACCTGGGATTTGAGTAAGAGATATAGCTCCAAAATTTGATACACCTTCGGGACCACTAAAATTTTTAATTTGTAAAATCTCTTTATAAGCCTTTTGTAGTTTATTAATGTCAAATTTGACGTCTTGTTTTTCAAAATCGTTAAAATTTAAATCCATAAGATTGTTTAATATCTTTTTTGAGTTATATTTGTATATAACATTTGTCGCATATAATAAATATATTTAATGATGATTACAGGTAAATTTCCATCTTTGAGACTTAGACGCAGTAGAAAGAGCGACTGGTCTAGAAGACTTGTTCAAGAAAACAATCTTACACCCAATGATTTTATTTTACCTATCTTTTTAGTTGATGGTAAAAACAAAAAACAAAGCATTAAATCAATGCCTGATGTTTATCGCTTTACTTTAGATAGATTAAGCTCTGTTGTTGATAAAGCAATAAAGATGGGTTTACCTATGATTGCACTATTTCCATATACTGAAAAAAAAAAGAAAAATTCACTTGGAACAGAAGCTTTAAATGAAGACAATCTTGTCTGTAAAGCAATTCAATTAGTAAAAAAAAGATACAAAAATGAAATTGGTATAATGTGTGATGTTGCCTTAGACCCTTATACATCACATGGACATGATGGATTATTAAAATCTGGATATGTTTTAAATGATGAAACAAATAAAATCTTAATCAATCAATCTCTTTTACAAGCACAAATGGGATGCGATGTATTAGCGCCATCAGATATGATGGATGGGAGAATTGGTGAAATTAGAAAATCACTTGATAAAAATGGACTTAAGATGACTCAAATTTTATCTTATGCTGTAAAGTATGCATCGAATTTTTATGGGCCTTTCCGGGATGCTGTAGGATCAAAAAAAACACTTCAAGGAAATAAAAAAAATTACCAAATGGATTTTAAAAATAGTGATGAAGCCTTAAGAGAAGTTGCTTTAGACATTAAAGAAGGTGCAGATATGGTAATGGTAAAACCTGGACTACCCTACCTAGATATTATCAAACTTGTAAAACAAAATTTTAAAGTTCCAGTTATGGCTTACCAAGTTTCTGGTGAATATAGTCTATTATCTAATGGTATTAAAAAGAACATTGTAAACAACGAAGTGATAATAGAAAGTTTAATTGCATTTAAGAGAGCTGGAGCAAATGCAATAATTAGTTACTATGCAGATAGATTAGATCAGATACTTAGTTAATTACTTTAGAGAATTTAAAAATTGAACTCTATTTAATGGATGACTTAAATTATTAGGCCTCAATATAGTCTTATCTAAGTAGTCTCCAACTAGTCTAAATCCGTCTAATAATGTCTGTAAATTATCTACTTTTATATCTTTATCAATTAAAAAGTTAGGAATATTTTTTTTGTTTATTTGTGATTTAGTAAAATATTTAAGCTCATTACCAATTTTTTTTTTTTCAACTAATCTATTTAATTCTAAATCGTAACCAAGATTTTTAAATAACTCTAATTCCCATAAAATATATTTTTGTATCCAATCATCGTTACCCAAAAATTCATAAAACTCTAATATCAGTTCAA
>CACJXB010000050.1:0-2327 GCA_902597265.1 uncultured Pelagibacteraceae bacterium
AAAGAAAAGAATTTTGCAAGAAAATATTAAAAGAGTTAAAAAACTTAACAAACTTAAAAACAGAATTTAAATATCGCGGGGTGGAGCAGTCTGGTAGCTCGTCAGGCTCATAACCTGAAGGTCGGCGGTTCAAATCCGTCCCCCGCAACCAAATTAGTTTTTTTTATAAATTTTAAATTTTAAATTTAGATTTTTTACTATCAACTAAAAAGGCTTTAACTGTCTCTTTTGTTAATTGATCAAAGGATTTCCCAAAATTTTCGATTTTTTCAATAATGCTAGGTGGTATTGTTATTATTTGACATCCCAATTGTTTTGCTTGTAAATAATTATATGGTTCTCTAACGCTAGCCCATAAAATTTCTACATTTTTATAATTTTTTGCGATCTTAATACTTTCTTTAAACTCTGGAATAGGATCTTTGCCAGTATCAGCTGCTCGCCCAGCAAATATTGAAATTATAACTTTAGTTTTTTTATTAATCACTTTTAAAATTTTTTTTGTTTGGTTTGCAGAATAAACAGCAGTAATATTTAATTTAATACCTTCTTTATTCAACTTATTAATAACTTTGCCAGTAAACTTATTTTTTGAATTTACAATTGGTACTTTGACATAAATGTTTTTTGCCCAAGAGCTGATTTTTAAACCCTGCTCTATCATACTTTTGTGATTATCGCCAAACACCTCAAAAGATAAAGGTTTTTTATTACAGATTTTTAAAATTTTTTTTCCTATCACAAATTTTTTTTGGAAGCTTTCTTTTTTAAGCCTAAGTTGAAAAAAAATAACTTTTTTTTGTTTGAGAATTTGGGTTAAATCGCTAAAGAATGATTTTTTTATTTTTAAAGGTGAAATAAGATAAATAAATTTTTTTTGATTAATTTTCAAGATCTTTGGACCATTTCCCCTGAGCGGCTAATGTATTCATTTTAGCTCGGTGGTTAAAAATCTTTTGCGTACCTGATGTATTATTTGTGTCTTTTGACCAAAATTTTAAGGCGCTTTGCTGAAGAGCTCTTCCATAAGAATAACTCATTATAAAATTAGTATTATTGTATTTATTTATTAAGTTTAAATTTTCTGTTGCTTCAATTTCTGATTGGCCTCCAGATAAAAAGGCGATACCTGGTACTTCTGAAGGCACAGAATTTTTTAAACAGTCCAATGTAAGTTTTGCCACTTCATCATTTGAGAGTTTTTCTTTTGATTCATTCCCAGCTAAAATCATGTTAGGTTTAAGAATTATTCCTTTTAAATCAACTTGATGTAAAATTAATTCTTCAAAACATTTTTTTATTACCTCTGATGTTTTTTCATAACAGTCTCTTGCAGTATGATCACCATCCATCAATACTTCTGGTTCAACTATTGGAACCATATTACACTCTTGCACTAGCGCAGAATATCTTGCTAATGCATGAGCATTTGATTGTATAGAGAGTTTGCTAGGATAATTTTTAGTTATACTATAAACCCCTCTCCATTTTGTAAATCTTGCGCCAAGTTTATAATATTCTTTTAACCTTTCTCTTAATCCATCCAACCCTTCTGTAATTTTTTCATCAGGTGAGCCAGCTAAAACTTTTGCACCTGTGTCAACTTTTATACCTGGAATAGAACCTATGTTTGAAATTAGTTCCGGTATCTTATTCTTTTTTGAGGTCTCCTGCTTAATAGTTTCATTATACAAAATTACTCCTCCAATACATTCAGTCATACCTGATGCACTGAATAAAGTTTCTCTGAATAGCAATCTATTTTCTGGAGTAGATGGAACATTTACACTTTCTAATCTTTTGGTCATTGTTCCAGTACTCTCATCAGCAGCTAAAATTCCTTTTCCATTTTCTAAAATTTTTAATACTATATTATTTAATTCTGACATTTTAATTCAAAGCTTTTATACCAGGAAGTTCTTTTCCTTCAAGATACTCTAAAAATGCTCCACCAGCAGTTGAAACAAAGTTAAAATTTTGAGTTGCATTTATTTGGTTTATTAATGCTATGGTATCTCCACCGCCAACAACAGAGAAGATAGAGTTATCTTTACTTTTTTTTATAATTGCCTTTGCAATCTCGTAACTACCATTTGCAAAACTCGGGTTTTCAAAATAGCCTGCTGGACCATTCCAAAGAACTGTTTTACTTAATTTAATAATACTTTTGACTTTATCTATTGTTTTAGGTCCAATATCTAAAATTAAATCATTGTCTTCAATATCATTTAATTCTTTAACTTTTGATATATCATTCATACTTTTTCCAACTAAAACATCCTCAGGAAAAGTAATTTGACACGAGTGATTTTTTAAAGTTTCAAAAA
>CACJXB010000051.1:0-2161 GCA_902597265.1 uncultured Pelagibacteraceae bacterium
ATTTTTTTTTTATCTGAAACAATATCTACTGATATACCTAAATTTGCTAAATTTTTAGCTAATGTAAGACTAGTTAAACCTGCACCTAAAATACATACTTTCATGATAATTTAATTTTAACAATAAAAATTAGATGATACAAAGTGATAATTTGATTCATTAATTATGAACATAAATAAAATCATTAATAATTTTTTAGTTTTTGTGACAAAAAGACTAATAGAGATTTTTGGAGCAATAACTTCAATATTTGGGATCCTATTACTTCTGGCCTTAATTTCATATTCACCTGAAGATCCAAATTTTATTTTTCCTGAAAATACTAAAATAAAAAATTTACTGGGTTTTCAAGGAAGTTATATTTCAGATATATTTTTGCAATCAATTGGACTAATTTCATTTTTAATTCCATTTACGTATATTTTCACTGGAATTAAAATTTTTAAAAGCAAAGAAATTTTTATATTTCTAGAAAATACGTTTTATATTATTTTATATTTAATAATTGGAACCTTATTTTTTAATTCTTTTTATTACTCAGATATATTTACAATATATTATCTTAATGGAAATGGAGGATTTGTAGGAAATTATTTAAGTAACAATTTTATTGGTGATCTAATTTTAAAAAATCAAAAATTTTCTTACTACATTTTAATAATCTTTATATTAATATTTTTTTTACTAAGCATTAATTTTAATGTGAATACTTTCTTATTATTTATTAAAACAATATTTAATAAAATTTTGAAAAATGAAAATCAAAACTATACTAATAAAAATGAAATTATTAGTGAATATATCCCTCAGGAAGAAATCAAAAATTTGATACAAGAAGATTTACCCTTTATAAAATCAGATGCCACCAGAGAATTTAAGAATATTAAATTTCAATTACCAAAAATAGATTTACTAAAAAAACCATCAAAATCAGAAAAGAATAGATCAAGCGATAAAGACTATAAAGATCCAAAATTTCTTGAAAAAATTCTTTTAGATTTTGGTGTTGATGGAACAATTAAGAAAATTAATCAAGGACCTGTAGTTACCCTTAATGAATTTGAACCCGCAGCTGGAATAAAAGTATCAAAAATTATCAATCTATCCGATGATATCGCTCGAAATACTAGTTCGGAGTCCGCTAGAATAGCTACAATACCTGGTAGAAATACTATTGGAATTGAGTTGCCAAATTCTACAAGAGAAAATGTTTACCTCAGTGAAATATTAAATAATTCAGAATTTAAAAAGAATGACATTAAATTACCAATCGCTTTAGGTAAAAATATTTCTGGCATTCCTATTATTAGTGACCTGACTTCAATGCCTCATCTACTTATCGCAGGAACTACTGGATCAGGAAAATCTGTTTGTATTAACACTATTATTCTTTCACTTCTCTTCAGACATACACCTGAAAAATGCAAATTTATTTTAATTGATCCTAAAATGTTAGAACTCTCTACATACGAAGGTATTCCACATTTACTTTGTCCAGTAATAACAGAAGCAAAAAAAGCAGCCTCAGTTTTGGGATGGGTGGTTAAAGAAATGGAAAGTAGGTATAGGCTAATGACTAAAGAGGGAGTTAGAAATATAGATAGTTATAATTTAAAACATAAACTTCCAATGCCATATATTGTTGTTGTGGTGGATGAGATGTCAGACTTAATGTTAGTAGCAGGAAAAGAAATAGAAAATTATATTCAAAAATTATCTCAAATGGCAAGAGCAGCAGGTATTCACATTATAATGGCGACACAAAGACCTAGTGTAGACGTGATTACTGGAACTATTAAGGCAAATTTTCCAACAAGAGTTTCTTTTCAAGTTTCATCTAAAATTGACAGTCGAACTATTTTAGGTGAGCAAGGCGCAGAACAATTATTGGGTAAAGGTGATATGCTTTTTATGTCCTCCGCAAATAGAATAATTAGAATTCATGCACCATTTGTATCTGATGATGAGATAGAAAAAGTAAATAATTTCATTAGATCACAAGCTGAGCCTGATTACGTAGATGAAATTTTAAATTTTGCAGACGAAAAGGAAATGAATAATAAATCAAAAAATGATGGAGATAAGGATGAACTTTACCAAACTGCCGTGGAAATCATAAAATCTGAGAGAAAAGCTTCAACATCTTTTTTACAAAGAAAAT
>CACJXB010000052.1:0-2009 GCA_902597265.1 uncultured Pelagibacteraceae bacterium
GATAGCATTGATAAAAAAAGAAATGTTTAACGACAGAATAAGACAAGTTTTATCTTATGTACCACCAGCAATATTTCCAGCAATTATTTTTCCAGCTATTTTTTTAGATGATTCAGGATCAATTTTAATTGAGAATAATCCAAAAATAATGGCGGCATTAATTGCAGCCTTAATTGGAATTTTTTCAAGGAGTATAATTGCGACAATATTTTCAGGATTAGCATCTTATTGGTTTTTGATATTTGTTGTATAGTTTGTAATGAAAAAAATTTTTATATTTATTTTTTGTATTTTTGCATTTAACGCAAATTCCATGGAAAAAGAGACAACTTTTAATAAAGAGTTGTTTCAAAAAGCGCAAGCTGACGGCAAGATTGTAATAGTAAGTTCTTGGATAAAATATTGCTCGTCTTGTGCGAGTCAAATGAAAATTTTGAATAAAGCAAAAAAGGAAGGCAAATTATCAGATATTGAATTTACAAATATAGAATATTTTGCATTCGATGTAACAAATAAAGAAATTGCAAACTTATTTAATATTCAATATCAAACATCATTATTAATTTTCAAAGGTAGTAAAGAGGTTTATAGAAGTATTGGTGAAACTACTGAGGACTTAATTTACGAAGCTATAAAAACATCTATTTAATACTAAGCACCTAGTTTAATATTTTTTGCTACATTAGTTTCAATCTCAGCTGGTTTTTTTAAATTTAGATTATTCATTATTTCAACATATTCATCAACACTATTTACTTGTAATCTTGGGTTTTGTTTTTTTTCTTTACCAATTGTACTTACTTTTTCTCCTTTATAATCATGAGCAGGATATAAAAAAGTTTCTTCAGGTAATTTTAATAGCTTATTAAATATTGAATTGTAAGCATCTTTAGCGTTACCATTTTGAAAATCTGTTCTACCTGTTCCATTAATTAACAATGTGTCACCAGAAAAAAGATAATTATCCATTAAAAAACTATAACTATCAGATGTATGTCCAGGAGTATACATAGCTCTAATTTTTAAAGTATCTAAATTTATATATTCGTCATCTTTAACTTTTATCTCTACAGTATTTGCTGGGGAATGATCACCCATAATTGTTGTGCACTTGGTGATATCTTTAAGTTTTGAAGCACCAGTTACATGATCCGCATGGATATGGGTATCTATTACCTTTACTAAATTTAAATTTAATTCTTTTAACAATTGAACATATTGATTTACATTTTCAATTACCGGATCGATAATTAATGCCTCTCTTCCTTTAGCTGAGGCAATTAAGTAAGTGTAAGTGCTAGATTTTTGATCAAATAATTGTTTAAAAATCATAATCAAATATTATCATATATGTATGGAAACCACTACATTTGACTGGTCATGTAAGCATACATGGAAACAAAGTGCAAAAAATACAGCCTGGTGTTTACTTGGTTGTTCAATTGGTGACTTTGGTACCATCTTATTTTTCCAGTTAACAAAAATACCATTTCCTGTCTTAGCGATAATGGTATTAGCAATTATCAATGGTTTGATTACGAGTGTTATACTTGAAACAATTATCTTAATTCGACAAAATCTAGAATTTCAAAAAGCTTTAAAAACGGCTTTAGGTATGAGTTTTATTTCTATGATAAGTATGGAAACTACAATGAATTTGACAGATTATTTCTTAACTGGTGGAGCAATATTAACTTGGTGGGTTGTACCTTTAATGCTTATTGTTGGTTTTTTAACACCATGGCCATATAATTATTGGAGATTGAAAAAATATGGCATCAACTGTCATTAAAAACTGGGATAATAAAACTTGGTTATCTTCAAAAGATTATATTGAATCGTTTAATAATTTTTTAATAGAGAATTTAAGAATTAATTCAAATTCTAAAATTTTAGATATTGGATGTGGGCGTGGGAAGATTTTAGGTTCTTTAAGATCAAAACTCAAACTTAAAGAAAAACCATTAGGGATAGATATTGTTAATCATAAAGATAGAGATAAAAGAATT
>CACJXB010000053.1:0-2005 GCA_902597265.1 uncultured Pelagibacteraceae bacterium
ATTTTGCTAATATTTCAGAGTTTTTAAACTTTCCTTTTTTAAAATATTTTTTAAAAACATTTAATTGATGAATCGCATACGGATAGTGAAATCCATATTGAATTTTATTTTTTTTTAAAAAATTAATAAATCTGTGCCTTTCTTTAACAATAATTACATACTGATGATATACAGAATATTTAGAGTGTTTTATTTTAATTATTTTTTTATTTTTCAGGTGCTTATCATATTTTGTGGCTATTTTTCTCCTCGATTGGTTTAATCTTAATAAGTCTTTTAATTTATGATTTAAAATTAGTGCTTGCATGGTGTCTAATCTACTATTCATTCCAACTTCTTCATGAATGAATTTTTTTTCAGCACCTAAATTTCTTATTTTTTTTATCTTTTTATAAAGATTTTTATTATTTGTAGTAATTATACCTGCATCACCATAGGCACCTAAGTTTTTACCTGGGTATAAACTGAAAGTGGATATATCAGCTAATGAACCAACCTTTTTACCTTTATCACTTTTAGCGCCATGTGCTTGAGCACAATCATCAATGATAAATATTTTACTATTTTTTATTATCTTTTTTATTTCATTAATGTTTACAACTGAACCATATAAATGAACTGGCATTATTACTTTTGTTTTTCGTGTAATTTTTTTTTTTAAATCATTAATATTAATTGTTGGTGATAAATAATCTGTATCAACAAGTATAGGTTTTAAATTTGCATTTAATACAGAAAAGGCCGTTGAACAATATGTCATTGCTGGAATGATTACTTCAGAATCCTTTTTTAAATTAAGCGATTTTAAAGCAATAGTTAAAGCGTCTGTTCCATTTGCACAACCAATTGAATATTTAGAATTACAAATTAAAGCAAAATTTTTTTCAAACTTTTCTACTTCACTCCCTAAAATAAAATCACCTTTTTTAAAAAAACTCTTTAAATCCCTTAATATCAAATTATGATATTTCTTATCTTGATTATAAATATCTAAAAATTTTATCATCTTATTTAATATATTTTTTCCAAATGGGTTTGCTTGCACCATATATTGATTCATTGATTATATATTTCGCTACTTCAATCTCATTAAATAATTTAAAATATTTTTCTTGTCCTTTCTGAGCAATTTTTTTTGCTAAGTTAATATTTTGTTTATAAAAATTAATCTTGTCTGAAAGATCGTATTTATTATGATAAAAAATAATTTCATTTTGATTAAAGAAATGATTAAATTTTTTCTTATAATCAATAAAAGTTAGTAAACCATTACCGATCAATGATCCTATTCGATTACTTGAGGAGTATTTTTTTGGTTTTCCTCTATTTAAATTAACAGCCATTGATGATCTAGAAATAGCTGAATAAAAACTTTCTGACCAAACTGGATTTCGGTCTCTATATCCATAAATATCGAACTTGATATCTTTATTTAAATTAATTAATTCCTTTATAAATGTTTCTCTTTCATCCTTTTTGCCAGACTTGACTGTACCTCGATTAACACCATGACTCATCGCAAAAAAAACATCATAAGTGTAATTATTTGAATTATAAATGCTTAATTTTTCAATATTACGATCTACAGGCGTTGGGAGAAAATGATATCTAATTCGTGAATTTTTTTTACTAACATCATCTGGATGTGTTGATATAAAAAAGTTATCTATATGTTGGAAATTAGTTTTTAAATTTGAGTAATTTTTTTCAAAATCTGGTCCATTAATAGTTAGATTATCCTCATACCATTGAGAAAAAGTTGTATGTTTACAAGTTTTTTTAACTAAATCAAAAGTTTCATTTTCAATAGTATTGACATGGCCCATCAAAATTAAATCTGGGCGATAGTATAAAGTTTTTTCTAAAAATATCTTATTTAGTAGTTTTTTTCCTTTAATTTTGGATGAATAGCTTAAGATATCTCTATCACTTATTCCTTCAACATCATGACCTAATCTAATTAAACCGTTTTCAATTTTTTTTCCCGTAGAAATGAAATAAATCC